>DAOSXE010000018.1 GCA_035380285.1 bacterium
ACGGCGACGGCACCACCGACCTCACCGTCTACCGCTCCTCCCTGGCCCGCTGGCTTATCTTCGGCGCCGGGTTCGTCCGCTGGGGCGTGGTCGGAGGCACCGACATCCCGGCCACCGGCGACTTCTTCCTGGACGGCAGCAACGACCCCACCATCTTCCGGCAGGGCCGCGGCCGCTGGTTCATCTACGACCCCGCCTCCCCCGAGCGCTACGACATCGGCGCCCCCGGCGACATCCCCATGACCGGGAAGAGCTACTGACCGGCTGATGGGAAGAACCGGAGCCCTGCTGCTGGGGGCCGCGCTTGTGGCCTGGGCCGGATGCACGTCCGGCCCGGGCCCCGGCTCGGAGTTGAATTTCTCGAGCGTCATCGGCGGAAGCGCCGATGACGGGGCCTTGGGAGTCGCCCGCGGGCCCGGAAATCTGGTCTGCCTGGTCGGGGCCACGGCTTCGCTCGACTTTCCCACCCTGAACAGCCTGTCCGGGTTCGGATCCGACGAGGGGCGGATCTCCAAGAACGGGTTCGTCACGCTCCTCGATCCCGCCTCCGGACGGATCATTTTTTCCTCGGCCCTGGGCGGCCGGAGGATCGACGAAGTCCAGGACTGCGTTTTCGCCCCCGACGGTTCGATCTATGTCACCGGCAAGACCATCTCCACCGATTTTCCCACCCTGGAGCCGTTTCAGGCGGCTCAGGCCGGGCGCGGGGACGCGTTCCTGGCCCGGTTCGCCGGCGACGGGACCCTCCTCGCTTCTTCGTACCTGGGGGGGACCCGCTGCGAAAACCTCCGTTCACCGGGAAGCATCGACCTGGGGCCCGACGGGACCGTCTATATCGCCGGGACCACGGCCTCGGGCGATTTCCCCACCGTCAACCCGGGCGATCTCGACGGACGCGGTTCCGACGCTTTTCTCGCCCTCGTCTCGGTCGACGGGCGACGCCTTCTCCGCTCCGGCCGCATCGGGGGAAAAGCCATGGATTTCTGCTTCGACATGGCCCTGGACCCCGAAGGGAGACCGTGCCTGGTCGGGCAGACCGCTTCCACGGATTTTCCCACCGCCGGCGGAGGAATGCCCTTTACCGGCACATCCGGCTATACCGACGCTTTCGTCATCCTCCTCGACTCCCGGGGCGAACATGCGCTCTACTCCGGGTTCCTGGGGGGGAGCGCCTGGGACTTCGGCCACGCCGTCGGCTTCGACGGCCGGGGGGACGTCTACGTCGGCGGTCTCACCACCTCGCCCGATTTCCCCACCCGAAACGCCTTCGACGGAAGCTACGGCGGGGGCGAATACGCCGGGGACGTCTTCCTGACCCGCATCCGCCCCTCGACCGGGGAGATCCTCTCCTCCACCTTTTTCGGGGGGACCAAGAGCGAACCCGCGGAGGCGCCGCTGCGGCTGGACGTGACTCCCGAAGGCCGGACGGTCCTGGCCGCCGCCACCGACTCGGACGATATCCCCATCCGCCGGCCGCTCCAGGCCCGGTTGGCGGGCGCGTCCGACCTGGTGGTCGCGGTCTTCGCCCCCGGAGCCGAAACCCTGGAGTTTTCCACTTACCTGGGGGGGGAAAGCTACGACTTTCCCCGGGCGGTGCGGTGGGACGGCCCCAATCTGCTGGTGGCCGGGAATACGCTCTCTCCCGACTTCCCCACCCGGGGGCCGCTGCAGCGGGGCCCGGGCGCCGACGGAGAGATCGGCGACGCTTTCATAAGCGGAATAACCGTGCCCCCCGGAGAATAACGCCCCCCGGTCAGGCCTCCTCGCCCGCGCCCCTGACGCCGGTGGCCTTGATTTCGGGACGGGTACCGGCGTACTCCATGAGCAGGCGGGACAGGAGCATCACTTCGGCCTTGATCTTCTCCTCGTCCTGGACCACGAACCGGTAATCGTCCTTGAGCAGGCGCCCGTTGGCGATCACCCAGCGGACCTCGCTCCCGTCCGCCGCCCAGATCAGGTTCTCGACCACGTTGTCGACCCGGGTCGGAGTCAGGTTGGGGCGGTCGAGGTCGACGAGGACCACGTCGGCGTCGCGACCGGGTTCGAGGGAGCCGGCGTTGATCCCCAGGAAACGGGCGGGTAGAACCGTGATCATTTCCAAGACCTGCTGGGCGGGCAGGAGACGGGCGTTCTGGTTGAGCGCTTTTTGGTACTGCGACGCCAGTTTGGCGGCGGAGAGGATGTTCTGGTTGTCGGCGGAGCCGGAGCCGTCGGTCGAGATCACCACCGGGATGCCCTTGGCCATCATCTCGATCACCGGGGGCATCCCCGAGCCCAGGATGGTGTTGGCCAGGGGGTTGTGCACGACCTTGGTCCCGGTCCCCGCCAATATCTCCAGGTCCACGGGGGTGCAGTTGACCTGATGGGCGAGAATAGTGTTGGGATCGAGGACGCCCGCTTCGTGGAGGTACTGGACCGGGCTGGCCAGGTACTGGGAGTAAAACCAGCGGGTGGTGTTGGGTTCTTCCGAACTGTGCATGTGAAAAATGGTGTCGTGGGCGTCGGCCCACTCTTTCTGCGCCCGTACCATCTCGGCGCTGTTGGAAAACGCCTGGTCGGGACCGGGGCAGACGCGGACCCGGGGCCGGTCCCCCAGAAATTCCAGGTATTCGTCCAAACGGCGCACGGCGGTTTCGGGTGTGTCCAGAATCCGGGGATCGTAGTTGCGGTCCTGGCTCCCCACCGCGACGGTGAGCTTGGTTCCCACCGCGTCCGCCGCCAGGACCATGTCCCTGACGTGGTACTTGCTGAAGTTGCACTGGTGGTTCATGGCGCTGGTGATGCCGTAATAGACGTCGTCGAGGAGGGCCTTGTTGAAGGTGACCAGGTTGGCCGATTTGCCGAAGGTCTTGGCCAGGCCTTCGGCTTCCTCGGTCAGAAACCCGGTGAAGAGGTTGACGGCGTGGTCCAGCCAGGAAGTCAGGGGCTGGTCCTTGGCCAGGCCGATGATGGGGGGTTCGTGGTTGTGTCCGTGGGCCTTGACGAAACCGGGAAGAAGCACTCCGTCGATGCAGGGGATGTCCTTCTCCCGGTAATCCCGCTCCTTTTTGGCCCCGACCACCTGAAGCTCCCGGCCGCACTCTTCGATGATCCGCTCTCCGATGCCTTCGTAATACTTCCCTACCTCCCGGATCCGGTCCCCCTCGATCAGGACATAGCCGTCCTGGTAGCGGGTCTCGAACCCGATCTCTTCGCTCAAGGGCACCAGAAGCCGGGCCCGCAGCAGTTTGAAACGTTTTTCCATGGTCGTCCTCCGAAGCGTGCGATTTTTCGGATACTGTACCATTCCCGGCGGTCTCCTTCCATCCCCAACCGCTCCCGACCGCCCCGGCGGATTGACAACCGCGGACCCGCCCGTGTAACCTCGTTGGCGGTAGTTGCAACGGGGTCGAGCGCCCGGGAGGTCGACGATGAAGATATCGAGGACAGCGGGTTTCATCCTGGCGGCGGCGCTGGGAACGGCCGGAACCGCGGCCGCGAATTTCGACGGAGAGGACGACTTCGCCGGACCCCAGATCGATGCGGGAAAATGGCAGGGGTGGAACTCGGATACCGACTACGGAGCTTTTTATATCCAGACCGGCCGCTTGGCCCTGAATATGGACTGGGACGGGGGCGGTTCCTCGGAAGTGGCCGGGGGCATGCTCTGGAAGCTCAACCACGGTTCGGTCGGCGAAGACTGGGAACTCGTGCTCACGGCCGAGGTCCCCGAATTCACGGTGGTGACCGATTCCGAGGACTACGACATGGAAATGTCGCTTAACGTCATCGGCTCCGACGTTCCGGTTACCCAGAGTTACTACCCGCGGCTGTCGGCGACGATGCGGAGGAGGTGGGACGGGGTCGACCGGGCGTTCAGTCAGGAGATCACCGGCTATATCGAACTGAGCGACGAGGATGTGCGCGGCATCGCCCACGAGATCCCCGCCGAAGTCGCCCAAACCGAGATCAAGGTGAGCTGGAATGCCGACAGCGCCCTTCTCTGCGCCCTGTACCGGCTCGACGACGGCAATGCCTGGTGGAACCTTCTGGGTTCATGGACCGTGTATTCCGGAGTGATCCACGAACCTGGAGCGGTCTTCACCACCACGGTCCAGGGAGAGTTGGACGGCTTCCGCGGGCTGCCGGGAATATATACTCCCGGCGCCCGGGGTTTTGCTGCCCGGCCGTACCGGTCGACGACCGGAACCGGCGCCGTCACCGGCGATTTCACCGGGGACGGCTTCGCCGATATAGCCCTTTTCCGTCCCTCTTCGGGGCTCTGGCTGGTGAGGGGAACGACCCGAGTCTACTTCGGGACCTCCGGAGACGAGGTGGTTTCCCACGATTACGACGGGGACGGGACCTGGGACATGGCGGTCTACCGCCCTTCCACCGGAAAGTGGATGGTGAGAGGAGGACTCAGCTCCTACTACGGAAATTCCACCGATGTCCCGGTTCCGGGGGATTACGACGGGGACGGGACCGCCCAACCCGCGGTTTATCGGCCGGCGTCGGGGAAATGGATGATCCGCGGAAGCACCGCGGCTTACTACGGGAATTCCACCGACCTCCCCGTCTCCTACTGAGCCCCCAGAGGGTTCAGGGGAAGACAGAATACAGGAGTCAGTATTCAGAATTCAGTAGCCCCCCGCCTCAGACCCTGGAGAACTTTGCACCTGATTACTCTGATTAACTCTGATGGGGGAAGGAATGCAGGGTTCAGGGTTCGGGGTTCGGGGGAGAGAAGCAGAGGGCATAGAGCATGGAGCATAGCTTTCATCCCTCTTCATGAACTTCATGTCCTTCATGGTGAAACTAAGATTACGCAGATTTGGGAAGAGGGAAGTCCACAGATCTGCCTGCCGGTAGGCAGGTTACGCAGATTGAGAGATAGGACGGTGTTCTTACTGTCTCTTTCAAGACATTTTCACCCCGTATTCAATTCTCTAAAATCCTCTTGTGCCCCCTTGTGCCTCTTGTGGCTAACCCTCTCCCCTTCATGAACTTCATGTCCTTCATGGTCGAGAAAAGCGAAGAGCAGAGCATGGAGCATAGAGTAAAATAAATTTTGAATCCCCTTTCTCTACTATCTGTGAAATCTGTGGTTGATCCCTCTTCCTGAACCCTGCCTCCCTTCAGGAGGAAAGGGCTTCTTCAACCAGGTCGGCGACGTGGCGGCCGATGGCGGGAGCGGCGGTCAGGCCCGGGGATTCGATTCCGACCAGGTTGACCAGGCCGGGGAAACCGCGGGCGGCCTCGTGCCTGATCTCGAAATCGCGTTCCGGTTCCCCCTTGCGGTAGAGCTTGGGCCTGATCCCGGCCATGTCGGGGGCGAGGTCTTCCCGTTTCAGTTCGGGGAGGTAGCCCCGAGCCCCTTGGTAGAACTCCTCCCGGTGCGCTTCGTCCACCCCGTGATCGATCTCGTCCACGTAAAAAGCGTTGGGCCCGATCTTGAGCCCTCCTCCCAAGTCGACCACGGTGTGCAGGCCCAGGCTGATCCCGGTCGGAGGCGGGTAAACCAGCCGGGAGGTGAGGCGGGCGCTGGAACCGGAAAGACGGAAGTACTCCCCCTTGCAGGGGTAGACGGTGTACCCGGAGCCGGCCGTATCCATCCCCGCCAGCGCCGCCACCGCCGAGGCCCCGAGACCGGCGGCGTTGACGACGACCCGGCTCGACAGCTCCATCTCGTCCCCGTCGGCGTCCCGCACCCGCAGGCGCCAGTCTCCCCCGACCCGATCGAGCCCGATCAATTCGCAGTTGTAGGCCACCGTCCCCGCCTGGTTGACCCGGTGCTCGTAATGCGCCATCAGCCGGTGGCTGTCGACGATCCCGGTTCCCGGGGACAGGAGGCCGCCGACGGCGCGGACCCGCGGCTCCAGTTTCCGGACTTCCCCGGCCTCGATCAGCCGCAGCCCCTCCACTCCGTTGGCCTCGCCCCGGCGCCGGAGATCTTCGAGCACGGGGAGGTCGTCCTCGGCCAGGGCGATGATGATCTTCCCCGGCAGGCGGAAGGGGATGGAATGCGCCTCCGCCAGTCGGAGAAGTTCGCGCCGCCCCTCCACGCAGAACCGCGCCCTTAAGGAACCGGCCGGGTAGTAGATCCCGGCATGGATGACTTCGCTGTTGCGGCTCGAGGTCTCGCGGCCGAAAGAATCGTGCCGCTCCAGCACCAGCACCTCGCGTCCCCGGGCGGCGGCGGCGGCGGCGGCGGCCAGCCCCACCACCCCGGCTCCGATCACCACGACTTCAACCGCTTCCACCGTTTCCCCCTTCTCGGGTCAGCCGCAGTATCAGCTCCCGGTGGCGCGGGAACCTCAGCAGCAGGGAACTGCGGGAGGAAAGCTCGAAGTCGCCGAACTCGAACCCGGGCGCCACCGTGCAGCCGACCAGGAAAAAATCTCCCGGGCCTTCGGCCGGTTCGGCGGCGAAGAACTCCCCCGCCCCGACCGCCGCCAGAGGCCGCTCCCCCCGTTCGGCCGCTTTTCCCAGGCGGACGTTCCGGTACTCCCCGTTCTCTGCGATGACGTGGATAACCGCCGAGGCGCCGTCGTAATGGTGCCAGATCTCGTCCGAACGGAGGCGGTGAAACGCGGAGAATTCCCCGCGGGTAAGCATGAAATAGATCGCGGTGGAGATGCGGTGGGCGACGGGACACCGCCCCGGCAAAACCTCGGGAGGGAGGCATTCCCGCGAACGATAGGCTTCCCGATAAAACCCGCCCTCGGGATGGGGCCGCAGACCGAGCAGTTCCTTCCATTTTTGACCATCGGGCATCGCCATCGACTCCTCGCCGCCCGCGGACGCCGCGGCGGCGGTAGTAATAGTAGCGGTTGCGGGCTCCCGGGCACAAGTTCTTGCTGCCGGGCGGGGGGCGGTTTTCAGCCCGACGGTCCCGCCACCTGCTCGATCAGGGCGCGGGTCCGCGAGGAAGCGTCCGGAGGGGTGGACACGGGATAGACGACCCGGATCCGGAGAAGACGCTCCGGGAAGGGGATCAGGTAGAGAACGACGGTAACCGGTTGCCGGCGCCCGGCGAACCCCATCCGGCGCTCGATCACGGTCTTCAACCCCGCTGTATCTCCCAGTTCGACCGCGGCGGTGTACAGCCGGCGCCCGGAGGCGTCGGCGGCCAGTTCCTCGCGGGACAGGGCCTCGAGGTGCTCCCCCTCCCCTCCGGCCCGGACCGGGGGGACCAGGAAGAATTCGACCGTGGCCGGAACGTCTTCCCGTTCGCTGTCGTAGGCGAGCAGGGTGGCGTCCTCGCTGCCGCCGTAGTGGTAGACCATCCGGCGCACGAACCCGCACGCCCGCGGGGGGAAAACCAACCCCGAGCGCTCGTCGCGGAAATCGCCCCGCGCGTTCACTTCCCCCGAGAAAGAACTGTCGGCGGGGGGCGGAGCGGAGGCGCACCCCGCCGCCGCCGCAACCGGGAGAACCCACCACCAGCGCGCCGGCGACCGGCGCACAGGGGCAACGGAACCCGCCGGCGCCGCTTTCACCCCGGTCTCCGGGAACGTCCGGCGGCTCCCAATATCCGGCAGCCCCTGACCAGGTATTCCCGGCCCTCCCTCCAGTTCCGGATACCCGCCAGGGTGCGGACGACATAGGACGGGCGGCAGTAGAGCTTGCGCAGGAATTCCGTGCGCAGGGCCGACAGGCGCTCCCGGGCGAGGTGCTCGGTCCCGGCGGGAGGAGCCAGAAAATAGTCGTAACCGGGTTCCGGAGTCGAGATCAGACCCGCCGCCGCCGCTTCCCGGAAGAGGGCCGTTCCCGGGTAGGGGACCGCGATGTGGACTTCGGCGAAATCGCAGTCCACTTCCAAGGCGTAGGCCATGGTGGCGCGGATAGCGCTCTCCGTCTCCCAGGGGAACCCGATCATGAAGAAGCCCAGGGTCTTCAAACCGGCGGCGCGCGCCAGGGCCACCGCCCGCCGGCCCTGCCCGGTCGTCGTCCCCTTGCCCGCCCGGGCCAGCGTCCGGTCCGAACCGGACTCCAGACCCAGCGCCACCAGCCAGCAACCGGCCCGCCTCATCCAGGCCAACATTTCCGCGTCGAGGGTGTCGACCCGGCTGTTGGCCACCCAGCGGACCTTCAGGCCGGAGGCGACGATCCCCCGGCAGAGGCCGATGACGAACTCCCGGTCCAGGGTGAACGTGTCGGCCCGAAAGAAAAAATCCCCGATCCCGAACCGACGGACGCATTCCTCCAGTTCCCCCAGGATGTTTTCCCGGCCGCGGCTGCGGAGCTTGCTTCCCGACAAGACCGGCGTCAGGCAGAAGCTGCAGGAGCAGGGGCAACCCCGCGCCGTCTGCACCGTGGCCAGGGGGCGTCCGGAAGGGAGCGTGTAGAGCCGGTTGTCCATCAGGCTTCGGTCCGGGTAGGGCAGCCGGTCGAGGTCCGCCACCAGGCCCGGCTCGCCCCGGGCGATCATTCGCTCCCCCCTCCGGAGCATGATCCCGTCCACGGACTCGAGCGGCCCGCCCGCGCTCAAAGCCCGGGCGAGGCCGGGAACGACGGCCTCGGCCTCGCCCCGGATCCCGGCGTCCAGGCCCCGGTAGGCGGGAGTGCCGAAGAATTCGTCGGTATAGACGCTGAAGGGGGCCCCCTTGGCCGCCAGGAAGGTGCCGGGAAGCCGGCGCTTGAATTCGGCCAGGACCGCGGCGTCGGCGGGAAGCGACCCGACCGTGGTGCTGAGGAGGGCGAGGTCGGGCCCGAACGATTCCGCCTCGCTCCACAGCGTCTGCGCCCCTTCCCCTCGCGCGGGGTAGTCGCGGAGCCTGACTTCCCACCCCTCGGCCCGCAGCAGCGCCGCCAGATAGCCGAGGTCGTTGGGGGGGCGCAGGGTGACGGTGGCGCCGGCTTCGACGTCCGCCTGGCAACGGTCCTCTCCCCGCTGGAACTTCGTGCCGGGAGGGTTGAAGAGGAATGCCTTCACGGTTTCTTTGCGGTAGCCTCGAGGTGGCGATTGCGGTAGATTTACCTTCCGGCCGATTATGGTACGGTGTTGATCTGGGAGCAAGAAAGGACTTCGACGATGAAGATACTCGTCACCGGCGGCGCCGGCTATATCGGCAGCCATACCTGCGTGGAACTGCTCGGCGCCGGCTACGAACTGGCGGTGGTGGACAACCTCGACAACAGCTCCGAGACCGCCGTGAAGCGGGTCGAGGAGCTGGGGGGGCGCCCCCTGAACTTCCACAAGATCGACCTGCTCGATCGGGAGGGCCTGGACCGGGTCTTTTCCCGGGAGAAGCCGGAGGCGGTCGTTCACTTCGCCGGGCTCAAGGCGGTGGGAGAATCCGTGGAATTCCCCTTGCGCTACTACCGCAACAACGTCACCGGCACGATCGTCCTGTGCGAAACAATGCGCGAACATGGGGTCAAAAAACTGGTATTCAGCTCGTCCGCCACCGTATACGGCGATCCGGAGCGGGTGCCCATCACCGAGGACTTCCCCCTGAAGGCGACCAACCCCTACGGGCGGACCAAGCTTTTCATCGAGGAAATCCTGCGCGATCTTCACGTCTCCGATCCCTCCTGGGAAATCGTCCTGCTGCGCTACTTCAACCCCATCGGCGCCCACGAAAGCGGAAGGATCGGAGAAGATCCGAACGGCATCCCCAACAACCTCCTTCCCTATATCGCCCAGGTGGCGGTGGGGCGGCTGCCTTTCCTGCGGGTTTTCGGAAACGACTACCCCACTCCCGACGGAACCGGGGTCCGGGATTACATCCACGTGACCGACCTCGCCCTGGGCCACGTCCGGGCCCTGGAAAAACTCGACGGCGACCTCGGCCTGGCCGTCTACAACCTGGGGACCGGCAGGGGCTACAGCGTTCTCGAGGTCCTGAGCGCCTTCGAAAAGGCCAGCGGCCGGAAAATCCCCTACCGGATACTCCCCCGGCGCTCCGGGGACATCGCCGCCTGCTACGCCGACCCCGCGCGCGCGGCCGCGGAACTGGGATGGGAGGCCCGGCGCGGGATCGACCTGATGTGTTCCGATTCCTGGCGCTGGCAGTCGAGCAACCCCCACGGCTACGGAGACCGCCCGCAACCATGAGCCAATGGGAAAAGTGCGTGGAGGCGGCCCGGGGGAAGGACCCCTTCCTCATCCTGACCCACAACAACCCCGATCCCGACGCCCTGGCCAGCGGCGCCGCCTTGAAGCTGCTCCTGGAGGAGAAAGCCGGCGTCCGCTGCCGGATCGCCTACGGGGGAATGCTCGGCCGCGACGAGAACCGCGCCTTCAACCGCCTGTTGAGAATCGGGGCGGTCCCGGTCCGGCCGGGAATGTTCCGGAAACACCGGGGCGTGGCGCTGGTGGACTGCCAGCCCGGAGCGCGCAACACCGTGCTTCCCCTGGAGATCGTTCCGGCGGTGGTCATCGACCACCACCCCCGTCTCAAGTCGACGCGGTCGGAATTCGCCGATATTCAGCCCGATTGCGGGGCCACCACCACCATCCTGGTCGGCTATCTGCGGGAGGCGGGGATCGAGATCCCGGCGGAGCTGGCCACGGCCCTGTACTACGGCCTGACCTCCGAGACCCAGCACCTGGGCCGGGACGTCACCCGCAGCGATATCGAGGCCTCGGTCTTTCTTTTTCCCAAGGTCCGGCATCGGCTGATTTCCAGGATCGAGCACCCGGTTCACGACCGGATCTTTTTTCAACAGCTTCACGGAGCTCTGGAAAAAGCCTATACCTATAAAAAGTTCGTGGGAGCCCGGCTCGACGAACTCGAATACCCCGACTTCGTGGCCCAGTTCGCCGACCTCCTGGTCTCCCTGCGCCGGGCGACCTGGTGTTTCGTCACCGGGCGCTACGCGGGGGCCATCTACTGTTCGCTCCGCACCACCCACACCAATGCCCGGGCGGGCAAGCTTCTGCGCCGGGCGATCGGGAAACGCGGCAGCGCGGGCGGCCACGACATGATCGCGGGGGGGCAGATTCCGGTCGCGGACCTGAGCGAGCCGGAAATCGCCGCCATCGAGGACGCGGTCTATCGGGCCCTCTATAAGGCGATCCGTCTCCCGGAAGACTTGAGCCCATCCCCCCTGGTGATTCCCCGGGTCGTTCATCCGCGCGCGTAACGGGGGAAACCCGCCCCGCCGAGCGGGGACCGGCCCTTTAGAAACCGGCGGCGGCGGCCGTCGGCGGCACGGGGAGAACCCCGCCCGGGTCCGGATTCAGGTAGCGGATCTCGTAGGACCGCCCGTCGCTGCTGATGACGATGTCGTCGTCGCCGTGGCAGTCGGACGCCGGCCGGCCCCGGTCGCCGCGATCGGTCGACCAGACCCGGCAGCCGGCGCTCCGGTAGCGCTCGACCACCGACCGGTCGGGCAGTCCGTAGCGGTTGCCGGCGCAGATCACCGCCTCCTTCGCCCCCACCGCCTCGATGAACGGGACCGTCGAGGACGTCTCGCTCCCGTGGTGGGGGACCTTGACCACGGTTGCGGCCAGACCGTTCTCCCCTTCCCGGCAATAGCGGTCGAGCAGAAACGCTTCCACCAGGGACGCCGACGAGGCCGGGCCGTCCCGGTATTTTCCTTCCTCGTCGCCGGTGAAAAGGATGCTGAAATCCCCGTAACGCAGACGCAGGACGATGGAACTCAGGTTCTCGTTCCCTTCGGAGACGGCCGGGTTGCTGTGGAGGATGACGGCGTCGAGTTCTCCGCCCCAATCGAGCGGGCACGGGACCGAAGGAGAGAGGGATCTCAGACCGGGAATGGCGGGGATGCCGACCGCGGGGGAATAGAAGACGCTCGCCGGCTCCACCAGAGACAGCCAGCAGAAGGCGCTGAAGGCCTGTCCCCGAGAACGGAACCCGGGTTCGACGATGTTCCTGACCCGGTACTCGTCGAGCACCCCGATCAAGCCCCGGTAATGATCGTTGTGGGCGTGGGTGCAGATCATCCACTCGATCTCGGCGCCGGGCTTCAATCCGGCTTCGGTGAGGAGCGGGACGATCCTCTGCGAACTCGGCCCCCCGTCGATGACGATGTCGTACCCCTCGCAGACCCCGTTGCCGGGGATGCCGTCGTCGGGAGTGGTGATCCAGACGCAATCCCCGTGGCCGACGTCGACGAAAACGATCCGCAGCGGCGTCGGTTCCTCCGGCGCCGCAACCGCCGACGGCGGCGATTCCCCGGAAGCGACGGCGGCGAACGTCGACAGCGACAACCATACCGCGACCGCCGCCGTCCTGCGGTGGCGCTTCGTCTTCATGCCCGAGGAGCATACCCGGGCCGGCGGCATCTGGCAATCCTTCCTCCGGCCCCAAATCAGGGCTTGTCGGCCTCTCCGGCGCCGGGATAAAGTCTGGGCATGGGCAACGCGGAACAACCCGAACGGGCCGCCCCCGGCGCCGGAGCGGACGCCGTGGTCGAAGAGATCAAAACCCATATCCGGGCCCTGGCTTCCGAAATCGGGCCTCGCCCCACGGGTTCGGCCGCCAACCGGGCCGCCGGCGATTACATCGCCGGCGCTCTCGCCCAGAAGGGCTACGAACCACGGAAACAGGAATTTCCCTGCCTGGACTGGATCCCGGGGGTTTCTTCCCTCTCCCGGGACGGCCGGACCGTGGCCCTGTGCTCCCATCCTTTTTCGCCGCCGGCGGAAGTCACGGCCCCGGCGGTGATGGTCGGCGACCTCCCGGCCCTGGAGAGAGCCTCGCTGCGGGACCGCATCTGCTTCCTGCACGGCGAACTCGCCTCCGAGCCCCTTTTTCCCAAGCGGTTCCCGTTCTTCAACCTTCCCCACCATCAGAAGATCATCGGGTTGCTGGAAGCGAAACGGCCGCTGGCGGCGGTCTTCGTCCATCAGGGGGACACGATCCCCGCCCCCCTGATGGAGGACGGAGATTTTTTCATTCCCTCGGCGACCGCCCCGGCGGCCGCGCTCGCCCTGCTCAAGGAAGCCGACGGAACCGAAACCACGGTGAAGATCGCCGGCAGGACCTCCCCGGCGTCCGGATTCAACGTCGTCGCCCGCCGGCCGGGCCAGGGGCGGGCGGTCGTCTGCGCCCACTACGACACCAAGCCCGACACCCCCGGGGCGGTCGACAACGCCGGGGGGGTGGCCGCGGTGCTGGCCCTGGCCGGCATCGTCGCCCGGGACGAACCGGAGACGGGCGTCGAATTCGTCGCCTTCAACGGGGAGGATTACTACGCCGCCAGCGGCGAAGTCGCCTACCTGGCCTCGGCCGACATCCGGGACGTGTCCCTGGTCTTCAACATCGACGGGGTCGGAGCCGCCCGCAGAGCGGCCCTGGCCTCCTTCAACCTCGGCGACGCCGGCGCCCGGAGGCTGAAGACCCTCCTGCCGGAACATTCCGCCCTGGTCGAAACCGGCCTCTGGCCCGAAGGGGACCATATGCTCTTCGCCGCGGCCGGAGTCCCCGGAATGACGTTTACCTCGGAGGGGATCCACTCCCTCCTCGGGAGTTTGATCCATACCCCGGCCGACCGGGCGGAACGGGTCCGGGTGCCCGTTCTCGCCGCCGTCGTCGCTTTCATCGCCTCCTTCCTCGGCGAGGGCGGCGGCAGGGAGTAAGCGACCGCGCCGGCTTCAGTTCCCGGTTGCGTCTTCGAAGAAATCGACGAAACGCGGCGGGGAGGGGGGAGGCGCGGCCTGCTCGAGCCGTTCCCGGAGCGTCGTGAAGCGGCGGTGGGAATCCCGGCGGCGGACGGCCAGGGCCAGGGCGTCCCTGGTCCCGACGACCACGGCCAGGGACCGGGCGCGGGTCAGGGCCGTGTAGAGAAGGTTGCGCTGCAGCATTATATAGTGCTGCGGGTGGATCGGGATCACCACCGCCGGATACTCGCTTCCCTGGCTTTTGTGGATGCTGACCGCGTAGGAGAGCGAAAGCTCCTCCAGGTCCCGGGACTCGTAGACGACGGTCCGCCCGTCGAAATCCACGGCCACGCGGCCCAGGGCGGCGTCGATCTCGAGAACGCGGCCGATGTCTCCGTTGAAGACGTCCCGGTCGTAATCGTTCTCCGTCTGCATCACCCGGTCCCCGGCCCGGTACCGGACTCCGAGGGAAGCAATCCCCCCTTCCCCGGGGTTGAGTGCCGATTGGAGCAGCCGGTTGAGGTTGAGCACTCCCAGTTCCCCGCGCTTCATCGGGGAGAGGACCTGGATGTCCGCGATCGGGTCCAGGCCGAGGTGGCGGGGAATGCGCCGGGCCGCCAATTCGCAGATCGTATCCGCCGCCTTGGCCGGGTCGGCGCACTCCACGAAGACGAAGTCGCTGGCGGCGGCAGCCCGGCCCCGGGGGATGACGGGGAGTTTCCCCAGGTTGATCCGATGGGCGTTGGTGACGATGGAGCTTCCTTCCGATTGCCGGAAGACCAGCTGCAGGCGGGTGACGGGAACGACTCCGGATGCGATCAGGTCGCGCAGGACCGTGCCCGGCCCGACCGAGGGGAGTTGGTCGACGTCGCCGACGAGGATCAACAGCGCCCGGTCGGGGACGGCCCGAACCAGTTGCCAGGCGAGCGGGAGATCGACCATGCTGAACTCGTCGACGATGACCGCGTCCGCCGCCAGCGGCCGGCTCTGGTCGCGGGTGAACGCGCCCCGGGCGGGGTCGTATTCGAGGAGGCGGTGGATGGTCCGGGCCGGGAACCCCGTGCTTTCGCTCAGGCGCTTGGCCGCCCGACCGGTGGGGGCGCAGAGGGAGACCCTGAGGCCCTTGACCGCAAAGATCCTGACCAGGGCGTCGACCAGGGTCGTCTTCCCCACCCCCGGCCCCCCGGTAACGACGCTGACCGGAGCTTCCAACGCCCGGCGGACCGCTTCCCGCTGGCCCGCGGAAAGGTCGATTCCGGTTTTCCCCTCCACCCAGGCCGTGGCGCGGTCCGCCGCGATCCCCGGGCAGGGATGGCCGGACGCCGCCAGCCGCACGATCCGCTCGGCCAGCCGGCGTTCGGCGTCGTCCAATCCGGGCAGGTAGACCAGGTCCCGGCCCTCCCCGTCCCGCCGTGCCGTCAGCCTCCCGGAACGGGCATTCTCCTCCAGCGCCGCCTCCGCCAGGGAAACCGGCACCCGCAGCAGCTCTGCGGCCCGGGAACAGAGGACGTCCCGCGGGGCGGCGCAGTCGCCCTGCTCCGTCATTTCCAGAAGGACGTGTTCCAGCCCGGCGCGGACCCGGATCTCGGACCGGGGCTCGATACCGATGCTGGCGGCGATCCGGTCCGCGAGGAGAAACCCCATCCCCCTGATGTCGCGGGCCAGGCGGTAGGGATCTTCACGGATCGCCTCCACCGCGTTTTCCCCGTAGGTTCTGAAGATGCTCAACGCCCTCCCGGTCGAGACCCCGTGGCTGTGGAGAAACACCATGATCTCCCGGATCCGGCGCTGATCGGCCCAGGCCGCGACGATCGCCTTCCGGCGCCCGGCCCCGATTCCGGGGACTTCGGACAGGCGCGCGGGGGTTTCCTCGATCACCCGGAATACATCGGCTCCGAAAGCCGCGACCAGGCGGGAGGCCAGGGCCGGCCCGATGCCCCGTATCATCCCCGAACCCAGATACCGCTTCATCCCCTCGGAAGTCCCCGGCGGGACGGCCGAGAGGCGGACCGCGGAAAACTGGCGGCCGTGGCGGGGGCTGACCTCCCAGCGTCCCGAAGCCTCCAGCATCTCCCCGGGCACGGCCGAGGGCAGATTCCCCACGACGGCGACCGGTTCTCTCTGGCCCCTCACCCGGACGCGCAGGACGGTATAGCCGTTTTCCGGGTTATGGAAGGTGACGCGCTCGATGAACCCGTAGAGCCGTTCTTCGCCGGGGCCGGAGCCGTGTTCTGTGCGGGGCTCCTCCATCGGGTCATCTCAGCAGTTCCAGAAACCCCGCTTCCAGCCCCCGTCCCCGGACGATCTCCCGGACCCCCGCGCCGGCGGTGAAGCACAGCTCCAGGACGCGGCGGTTGAGGTCCTCCAGGGAACAGACGCCGGGCTCGAAGCGGACCGTCATCTCCTCTCCGTCGGCCCGAACTTCCCTGACCCCGGGCAACCCCTCCAGGAGGCGGGGAGGAGGAGAGCGGTCGAAACGGTAGACGACCGTATCGCGGGCGCCGGTCAATCCCTCCACCGGTCCCTCGTAGATCATCTTCCCCCCATGAATGACCCCCACCTGGTCGCACATCTGCTCCACTTCGGAGAGGAGGTGGGAACTGACGACCACCGTCTTGCGCCCCCCCCAGCCGGCCACCAGGGACCGGAGCCGCGCGGACTGGTCGGGGTCGAGGCCGGCGGTAGGTTCGTCGAGTAAAAGTACGTCGGGGTCGCCGAGCAGCGCCTGGGCCAGGGCCAGGCGGCGGCGCATCCCGTGCGAAAGCTTGGGGGGCTTGTGCCGGGCCCGGTCCGCCAGCCCCACCGCCGCCAGGCATGACTCCGCGGCCGCGCAGGCGCGGCCGCGGTCGAGCCCCTCCAGGCGCCCCAGGAAGAACAGTTGGCGGAACAGGCGCCGGTCGGGATACAAGGAGGCGTCCTGGGGCAGCAGCCCCAGGCGCCCCCCGAACTCGAACTCGCCGCCATGCCGGGCAATAATACCGGCCAGGACCCCGAACGTCGTGGTCTTGCCCGCCCCGTTCACCCCCAGAAAACCGTAGACGGAGCCGGCGGGCACGTTCATGTTCAGCCCCCGCAGCACCGGCGTTTTCCCATAGGACTTGGTCAGGCCCCGTGCCCTCAGAGCCGGGCCGTTCACAGGTCTTTCCTCGAAAAACGCGCCTGCGCCGCCGCGTAAACCGCCGCGGCGAACCCGCAGTAGAACAGAACCGAGCGCCACATCGGCCAGGACCCGGCGGAGGCGAAGAGCCCCGCCAGGTTGCGGCCGGAAAAGGGAGAAAGATACGCGCCCGCCTCGAAGACCGTGCCGAAGAGGAGCAGGAAAAAACCCAGACAGCAGTAGAGCAACGCCCGGCGGCTGCGGGCGGCGAGCACGGAAAAGAAAAGCGCCAGCGCCACCGCCGCCGCCGTGTAGGGGAGCAGGCGTACCCAGAGAACCGAAGCCGACGCCAGGACCTTGAAGACGGGAATCCCCGGGATCTCGATCAGGGCGTACACCAGCACCAGGAGGAAGGAGCCCAGGGTGACGACGGCGATTTCGGCCACGCCCCCCAGAAACCGGGAGAGGAGCAGGGGGAACCGTTTCACCCTCCAGACCAGGAACCGCAGCGTCCCCGCTTCCATCTCCCGGGAAGGGATGTCGTGGCGGAAGACGACGATGAGCAGGGGGAGCAGCGCCAGGGAGATGACCGCCAGGGAGAGGTTGATGGCGGGGGTGGAAAGCACGAATTCGACTACCCCCGACGAGCCCTCGTCTGCGGCCAGGCTCCGGAGAAAGCCCGCGATGGGGGCGCCGCGCTCGCTCAGGTCGAGGGCCTCCCCCACCGGTATCCCGGCGACCCGGTGCAGTTTGATGACGACGGAACTGACCAGGAGAAACCCGAGCAGGTAGGTCCCCGCCAGAACCAGGCTCCGGCGGGAACGGAAGCCGCCGACGAAGTGATCGCAGAACAGTATCGGAAATCTCGACCTCACTGACGGGCCCTTTCCGCTCGGCGCGGGGCGGTGGACAGAAGCTTCGGTTGAGAGTACACTTTATTTTCGAAGACATCGAGGCAATTTCTCGAACCCCGAAAAGAGGAGCAAACCATGGACATCGTGATCAGGAACGCGGCCCTGCGCCGGAAATCGGGGCGCTGGGAAATCGGCATCAAGGACGGCAAAATCGCCGGAATCGGGCGCCGGATCGGAGGCCGACCCCGAAAAGCGATCGATGCCCGGGGGGGCCTGGTTACCGAATCCTTCGTCAACGCCCACCTTCACCTCTGCAAGGTCTATACCCTGCTCAAGATCAGCGAAAAAGCCCTGGCGGACTACCACGGGGGAGGCATGGGCAAGGCCATGACCGCCATCGAGGAAGCGGCGGAAGCCAAGGCCGATTACAACGCTTCCTGGATCCTGCCCAACGTCCGCCGGGCCCTCAAATCCGCGGTCCGCTTCGGGAACACCCATATCCGCGCTTTCGCCGACGTCGACAACAAAGCCAAACTGGAAGGGATCAAGGCCCTGCTCCAGGCCAAAAAGGAGTTCCGGGGGGTGATCGACCTTCAGATCGTGGCCTTCCCCCAGGACGGGGTGGCCCGGGAGCCGGGCGCCTTCGAACTGGTCCGGGAAGCCATGCGCATGGGCGCGGACGTGGTCGGAGGCATTCCCTGGATCGAATACACCGAAGCCGACGAACGGGACCATATCGATAAGATGTTCCAAATCGCCCGGGAGTTCGACGCCCCGATCTCCATGCTCGTCGACGACGCCGGCGACCCGGGATTGAGAACCCTGGAGATGCTCGCCCTGGCCACCATCCGCGAGGGCTGGGAAGGACGGGTGCTGGCCCACCATGCCCGGGCCATGTGCCTGTACCCCGATCCCTATTTCATGAAGCTGGTGGCGCTGCTCAAACGCGCCCGGCTGGGAGTGATCAGCGATCCCCATACCGGGCCGCTTCACGCCCGGGTCCAGGACCTGAGAGCCGAAGGGGCCCTGGTCGCCCTGGGCCAGGACGATATCTCCGACGCCTACTATCCCTTCGGGCGCAACAACATGCTCGAAGTCGCCTTCCTCAATGCCCACCTGCTCTGGATGACCACCGCCGAAGCCATGGAAGAACTCTACGACATGGTGACGGTGGACGTGGCCCGGTGCATGGGCCTGAAGGGGTTCGGGCTGAAGAAAGGGGCCGTCGCCAACCTGGTGGTTCTCCACGAAGGCACGGTCCTCGAAGCCCTCAGAAACCACGGCGAACCGGCCGCCGTCGTCAGCCACGGACGCCTGGTGGAGACGAAGAAATACCGGTAGGCGCCCGCCCGGCCGCCGGACGGAGACGATGAAAAGATACGCGACGGTTGTATTGCTCGTTCTGGCCGGAGCGGGCTGCGGGCCGTCGACGGACCGGCTTCCGGAAAAAAACACCGCCCGCCTTTCCCAGGCCCGCCGGTTGGATCGGGCCGAACGGTTGTTCGAAACCGGCCACCTGGCCGAAGCCGAAGCCCTCTACCTGCAGGCGGCCGAGCCTCCCTCCGCCCGGGCGGCCGCGGGCCTCTGCCGGGTTCTCCTGGCCAAGGGGGATTACGCGGGCGCCGTCGCATGGGGCCGGCGGGCGGTGGAACTGAACCCGGCCCTGCCCCGGACCTGGAAGGACCTCGGGCAGGCCCGGCTGGGCCTGGGGGCGCTCGACGAAGCCGCCCTGGATTTCCGGGAAGCCGTCCGGCTCGCTCCCGAGGACCCGGCCCCCCGGATCGACCTCGGCGTCACCCTGGCCCGTCTCAACATCCTGGAGGACGCCGAGACGGCTCTGCGGGAAGCCCTGGCCCTGGCGCCCAGGGAACCCCGGGCTCTCTACAACCTGGGGCTGGTCTACGAGAAGATGGGACGGATGGAAGAAGCGGAAAACAGCCTCCGCCAATCGGCGGCGCTGCGGCCGGGTTTCGCCCCGGCCTACCTGGCCCTGGGCAACGTGCGCGAGGATCTCGGCGACGACGAAGGCGCCCTGGCCGAGTACCGGAACGCGGCCGCGATGAACCGGGAACTGGACGAGGCCTGGCTCCGGGCGGCCGCCATCTGTCTCCGGCAGAACCGCCTGAACGAGGCCGAGCACCTCTACGGGAAACTTCTGGAAATGCGCCCGGGCCACCCGGAGGCCTCCCTGCGCCTGGGAGAGATCGCGGTCAGGAAGGGGGAGTATCCCCGCGCCCGGGAATTTCTCCTGGCGGTCGTCGGGAGCGGCACCGCCGACGCCCGCGTCTACGACCTGCTCGGCCTGACCCAGGAGCGAAGCGGGGAACCCGAGACCGCCGCCAAGTCGTTCCAGCTGGCGGTCGACCAGGAACCGGGGAACCCCGACTATCTCCTCCACCGGGGGAGAAACCTCCTCGATCTGGAAAACTCCAACCAGGCCCTGGAGTACCTGGAGAAAGCTTCCGCCGCCCGGGAGGGCGATCCGGAAATTCTCTACTTCCTGGGCCGGGCGCGTTTTCTGGAGGAGGATCTGCCCGGGGCCAGGAAAGCCCTGGAGGAAGCCGAAGACCGGGGCGCGGGCAGCGAATTCGGGGTCAAGGCCCGCACCCTTCTTCTCCGGCTCAAAGGGAAGACCCCTCCGCCCTCCCCCCCCGACCAGGACGAGAACCTTCCCTTTCACCAGCTGTTCATGCGCGATATCCTCAACAACCCCGGCGACGGCGGGGACGCCCCGGAGACGGGGACGCAAGGAGGTTGACATGAAGACCGGACTCGTTCTCTTCTGGGGAGCGGCGGCGATGGCCGCGGCCGCTCCGGCCCAAACCGTGGTTTCCTCCTCCGAGACCGCCGTGACGGCGATCGGGCCGGAAACGGTGCTGGAGGTGGCAGTGGAGGGGGGTTACCTTTACGGGTATTCCCAGTACGAGATCAAGGGAGACGATTGGTTCTGGGGTTCGTGGAAAAGCCGTTTGAAGTGGCCCCTGGATACCGTGATGACCGGGGGGAGCGCCCGGTTGGCGCTCAAGGACGACACGTTCGAGATCGGCGTTTCCTTTCTCTTCAACGTCACCGACGACCCCGGCGAGCTGGAGGATTGGGACTGGGTCGGGGGCGAGATGATCTCCAAAGGCGTGGTCGATACCAGCCTGACGGCCTACCTGCTCGATTGCTCCGCGTACTGGAACATGGTCAAGAAGGAGCGGTTCACCCTGGGACTCGGCCTCGGGTTCGCCTGGCAGCATTTTTCCTGGGACGGAGAGGGGGAGCTGACCCAAACCGAATACGACTGCGCCTTCAACCGCTACTACGGAATCACGCCGGGGACCTACCGTTACCCCGACGCGGAGTGGATCACCTACAAGATCGACTACTACCTCCCCTACCTGGGGGTGAAGGGAAGCTACCGCTTCGACCCCCGGCTCGAAGCCGACGCCTACGGGAAACTCCTGCTTTTGATCGCCCGCGACGAGGACGACCACGTCCAACGGATGAAAAAATCCAACGCCGATTATTATGGAGCGGGCATGGAGTACGGAGTCGAGGGGATCTTCCGTCCGGCCCCCTGGGCCCGGATCGCCCTCAGCCTCAAGGCCACCTTCCTTTCCGGAAGCGGCGACCAGGACCAGGAGTTCTACGGTGGGATCTACGAGGGGGAAAAATACTCGAACATCGACGCCGAAACCACCTCGATCCAGTGGTATGCCGGGCTGCGGGCCGGCGTCGTTTTCTGAGAGCCGGCCGGGCCCCCGGTTGATTTCGACTCCGAAGGAGCCTACAATACGAACCGGCGCCGGAACGCAACTCGAACTCGGGAAAAGGAGAACCCCGGATGAAACAAAAGGATTTTCTGGCTTTCATGGATTCGGTGCGGATCTACGACCTGACCCAGCCGCTCAGCGTCCATACCCCGCCCTGGCCCAGCTATATGCCCCTGCAGCTGCAGTATTTCAAGCGCATCGGGGGTTGCTTCGGCGGCGGACCGGGGGCCAACGGCCAAATCATCAAGACCAGCAACCACGTCGGCACCCACATGGACGGAGAGATCCACTTCTGCGCCTCGGGGCGCCCGATCGGGACGGTGCCCATCGGGGAATGGGTCGGCCAGGGGGTGGTCGTCGACATCTCCAAGGAAGTCTCCGATTACGGTCTCTACACGCCCGAGATGCTCATGAGCAAGGTCGAGATCAAAAAGGGGGATATCCTGGTCATCAACACCGGCTACCACAGATACGATTGGACCCATAAAACCGCGGATGAAATCAGGTACATGATCATGCATCCGGGCCCCAGCCCCGACTTCGATAAATGGGCGGCGAAGATGAAGTTCAAGTGGATCGGCGTCGATTGCGGAAGCGCCGACCACCCCATGAACACCATCATCCGCCAATGGCAGCCCGCCCATTTTGCCGCCGCCGAAGCCAAGCTGCTCGCCGAATACGGAAAAACCTGGGACGAGATGTTTCCCCCCGACTATTTCTACCAGGTCATGCACCTGAAACTTTTCCCCAAGAAAATCGTCCACGCCGAATGCCTGGGCGGAGATATCGACAAGTGCGGGAACAAACGCCTCTGGATCGGAGCCTTCCCCTGGAGGGCGATCGAGATGGAATCCTGCATCTGCCGTATCCTCGCCTTCGACGCTCCCGTCGGCTGAAGAGGGCAAGCCGGGGGCGGACCGTCCCGCTCCCCGGCGGGGACCATTCATGTCGATCAGACTCAGATTCGGCGCTGCGCTGCTGCTGGTGCTGGCGGCCGCGGTCCTGGTCTACGCCGACACTTTTCCCAACAGTTTCGTCTACGACGATCTGGTCACGGTGGAGGAAAACCTCTTCATCCGGGACTGGGGCAATCTCGGCCTCTTCTTCTCCCCCGAATACTACCTCCTCTCCGAGGAATACTCCTTTCGGCCCCTGGTCACCCTGACCTACTTCATCGACTACTATTTCTGGGGGCTCAACCCCTGGGGCTACCACCTGAGCAACCTGCTCTGGCACCTGGCGGCGACGGCGGCGTTCGCCCTGATCGTCCGCAGTCTCTGGCCGCGCCGCCCCGCGGCGATGGTGGGAGCGCTCGTCTTCGCCGTCCACCCCGTCCAGGTGGAAGCCGTCGCCGGCATCTCCTTCCGCGAGGACCTGCTCTGCGCCTGCTTTTACTTCCTGGCCCTCCTCGGCTTTCTCCGGGCCGGGAACCGCCGGGGCGCGGCGGCCGCCGCGCTCAAGGGCGCGGCTCTGCTGGCGTTCGCCGCCGCCCTCTTCTCCAAGGAAATGGCCGTCACCTTCCCCCTGGTCCTGGCGGCCGCGCGCCTGATCCGCGCCGCGCCGGGAAACGGCCGGCGGCGCGTTTTTTCCGATCCCTGGCTCTGGGCCTCGTTCCTGATCGCCGCCGCCTACGGAGCCGGGCGGTTTTCCCTGTTCTACCAACGGGGGACGCTTCCCTCCACCCCGGAGTTCGGGGACCTTCCCACCCGGGCCCTGCTGGCGGCCAAAAGCCTGGCTCTCTACGGTAGCCGCCTGCTCTTCCCGGTCAACCTCACGGTGGAATACCCCGACCCCAACCGGGCCGCCGCCTGGGGACGGTACCTGCTGGCCGGAATCCCGCTGGCGGCGGCGGCGGGGCTGGGGGCCTGGAGAACCGGGGGAGAGAAAGCGCGCTTCGGACTGGCCTGGCTGCTCCTGGCCCTGCTCCCGGTCTGCAACCTCTTCCCCAGCCCGCGCCTGGGCGCGGAACGGTTCCTCTATCTTCCCCTGGGGGGGTTCTGCATCTGGACGGCGGCGACGCTGGAAGCCGCCGGCGGGGCCGTCTCCGGAACCCGGCGGAAGATTCTGGCCGCGGCCGTCGTCGCCGTCGTCGTCGCCCTGGCGGCGGGGACGGTCGCCCGGACCCGGGTCTGGAGAAACAACCTCACCTTGTTCGAAGCCGCGGTGCGGGCGGCCCCGGACAGTTCCAAGGCCCGCCACGGCCTGGGCAACGAATACTTCCGGAGGGGCCGGCTGCGGGAAGCCGTCGAAGAATTTCACCGGGCGATCGCCATTCTTCCCCGGGAACCTTTTTACTACAACAGCCTGGGAGTGGCCTACGGGGAGGCGGGGGACCTGGCCCGGGCCCGGGAACAGTTCGAGATCAGCCGGCGGCTCAACCCCGGCGACCCCCTGATCCTGATCAACTTGGCCGTTCTGGAATTGAAAGCCGGGCGTCCGGACCGGGCCGAACGGACGATCCGGGAATACACCCAAGCCCGACCCCGCGACCCCCACGGGTTCCTCATCCTGGGCGAAGCCGCCCTGGACGGGGGGAACTGGGAAACCGCCCGGGAAGCCTACCGGTCGGCTCTCGACCTCGACCCCGGTTCGGCGGACGCCTGGAGCGGTCTGGCCTACTGCCTGTACCGGGAAGGGAAACCGGAGGAAGCGCAATGGGCCTGGCGCCGGGCCCTGGCGCTCGACCCCGGCAACCCCGACGTCCGCCGGGCCCTGGAAAGCCTGCGGGAACGGTAATTCCCTTTTCTCGGCGGGGGACGGGGGCTATACTTTGTCTCCGGGGCTTTCCCGGAAAGGAGCGGATTCATGAGCGAACGCCAGTACCATATTCAGGTGGCCCCCGGCGAAGTCGGCCGCTACGTCATTCTTCCCGGAGATCCGGGCCGCGCCGAAAAAATCGCGGCTTATTTCGACGATCCCCGCGAAATCGCCTTCAACCGGGAGTACCGGACCTTTACCGGAACCGTCGACGGGATCACGATTTCGGTCACCTCCACCGGAATCGGCTGCCCGTCGACCGCGATCGCGTTGGAGGAACTGATCCACGTCGGCGCCGACACCTTCATCCGGGTGGGAACCGCCGGGTCCCTGCAGGAGCGGGTCGACCTCGGCGACCTGGCCATCTCCACCGGTGCCGTCAGGGACGAAGGCACCACCCGGCAGTACATCCCCCTGGAGTACCCGGCGGTGGCTCACCCCGAAATCGTGGGCGCCCTCAGACGGGCGGCCGAGAACCTCGACTACCCCCACCACCTCGGGATCACCCACTGCAAGGACTCGTTCTACTCGGAGGAGGAAGGGTACAGCGCCCAGCCGGAGGTCAACAGCCAACGCTGGAAGACCTGGATGCGGGGCGACGTCATCGCCACCTCCATGGAAGAAGCCGCCCTCTTCGTGGTCGGCTCGCTGCGGCGCGTGCGCGCCGGTTCCGTTCTGGCCGTGATCGGCCGAACCTGGGCCGGGGAACCGGTGATTCACGGAGTCGGGCCGGAAAAAGCGATCGAAACCGCGATCGAAGCTTTCCGCATCCTGGAGCGGGAGCGGCGGTAGGCATGGATTCCGGCCCCGAACGCCGTCGGATTCTGGATTGGCTGGAGAAGCGCCTGGATGCCGACCGGAACTTCTGCCTCCCCCTGGAGAAACTCGTCCGGGAACTGCGGCGGGGGCTGTCCGTCGCGCCCCCGGCCGTCGACGCGGTCCGGGAGTGGGTGGCGGACGATCCCAGGTTCGATCTCATCCCTCCCCCCGAAACCCCCGAGGGCATGACCGCGGAGGAACTGGAGGTCGCCGGCGTCGAAACCGGCCACCGGATCGGGCTCCGGTCCCGGCGCCCTTCGCCCCGGGATCTGGCGGAAAGGATGGAAACCGAGACCGGAAGGCTGATCGAGGCCTTGAGCATGGCTTACGAGAACCGGCCCCGGGACGGGGCCGAGGCCGGGGAACTCGAGGACCGGATACTGGACCTGCTGCGCAAGACCCGCGATCTGCAAAGCCGGGTACGCCAAGCGCGAGGAGCAACGTAAGGGCGGCGCGGCCGGCGGTTCCGCCGGGCGCCGTCGTCAACCCGTATCCGCCGCCGGGGCGGCGGGAACATAACCCAGGGGAGTACGGTTCCGATGGGGAAACTGGCTTTTATCTTTCCGGGACAAGGTTCGCAGTACGTGGGGATGGGCGCGGAAGCGGCCGCTGCCAAAACCGGGGGGGACCTCTTCGCCCTTGCCGACGAGATCCTGGGGTTCCCCCTCAGCGACCTTTGCTTCCACGGACCGGAGGAAGAACTGAAACAGACCTACAACACCCAGCCCGCCGTGCTCACGGTCAGCTTGATCGCGGCCGCGCTCCTGGCCGAAAAAGGAATACGCCCGGCGCTGACGGCCGGGCACAGCCTGGGCGAATACAGCGCCCTGGCAGCCGCCGGGGCCCTTTCCTTCGCCGAAGCCGTGGCCCTGGTCCGCAAGCGCGGGGAGATCATGGCCGCGACCACGGAGAAGATCACCGGTGCGGGGATGGCCGCGATCATCGGGCTCGGAGCCGAGGCGGTGGTCGACATCTGCGCCCGGGCGTCCGAGGCCGGGGTGGTGGAGGCGGTCAACTTCAACTCCCCGGTCCAGACCATCATCTCCGGCGAGCGGTCGGGGTTGGAACGGGCCATGGAACTGGCCAAATCCGAGGGAGCCAAACGGGCGATGGAACTCCCGGTGAGCGCGCCCTTTCATTCCTCCCTGATGGATCCGGCGGCCGAACTATTCCGGCCGGCCCTGGAGGCGGCCCGGATCGGCGACGCCGCCGTGGCGGTGGTGGCCAACGTCAGCGCCCGGCCCGAAACCGCCGCCGAGGAGATCCGCGCCAACCTTATCGGCCAGGTCAACGGGCCGGTGCGCTGGACCGAGTCCGTCGAATACATGCTTTCGCAGGGGGTCGATACCTTCGTCGAGGTGGGGCCGGGCAAGGTGCTGCTGGGGCTGATGAAGAAGATCGCCCCGGACGCCGCCGCTTACGCGGTGGAAACCCCCGCTCAGATCGACGAGCTGGCGGCGGCCCTGGCCTGAAGCTTCAGGCGGAAGGCGTCCCCGGGACCGGCACGGGAGCAGCTCCCGCTTCCGGGGAGGTCGGCCCCGGGGCCGCGCCGCCCCCCTCCCTCCGGACCCGGGTGACGAACGCGTTCAGCTGTTCGAAGTCGGTGGTGACCCGGCAGCGCGGCAGCGCCCCCAGGAATTTGCGGCCGTAGGGGCGGGTGCGGATCCGGGGATCGAGGAAAGCCACCACCCCGTAGTCGTCGCGGTGGCGCATCAGGCGCCCGAACCCCTGCCGGAGCATGATCACGGCCCGGGGCACCTGGTAATCGTTGAAGGGGTCGCCGCCGCCTTCGGCTATCAGTTCCAGGCGCGATTCGGTCAGGGGCTCGTCGGGGACTCCGAAGGGGAGCTTGACGATGACGACGCAGCGCAGGCTCTCCCCGGGGACGTCGACCCCCTGCCAGAAACTGGCGGTCCCGAACAGCACCGAAGCCGGGCGGCGCCGGAACTCCTCCAGGAGCAGGTAGCGTTCCTTTTCCCCCTGGCGCAGGCACCCGAAGCCGGCCAGGGGCTGGTTGAGTTCATCCCAGGCCCGGCGGAGCATCCGGTGGCTGGTGAAGAGCACGAAAGCCCCTCCCCCGACCGCGCGCACGATCCGGTCGATGTCGGCCACGATCCGGGCCTCGTACCCTTGAGGGTCGCGGCGCGGGTCGGGGATGGTGGGGTCGGTGTAGACCAGGACCCGGTTCTGATAATCGAAGGGGGAGGCCTGGACGGTTTCGGCGCAGTCCTCCAGCCCCAGGCTTTTTTTCAGGTATTCGAAGTTCCCCCCGGTGGAGAGCGTGGCCGAGGTCAGAACCGCCGGGGCCAGCTCCGACCAAAGGCGCTCCCGCAGATAGTTCCCGACCTCCACCGGGGCCATCTGCAGCGACTGGAAGAGGCGGCGGCGCGACCCTTCCTGCTCGTACCAGTACACCCGGTCCTCTCCCCCCAGGCCGGTCAGCTCCTCCAGGTGGCGGCGCAGTTCCTGGACCCAGAACTGGTACCCGACGGCTTCGACCTTATCCGCTTCGGGCAGTTCCTTCCGAAGTTTCCGCAGCCGGTCCTCCAGGGCTTCCAGGGGGGCGTCCAGAAGGTTGTCGACGTACCCGGGCACGCGCAGCCTCAGGGTCTGCTTCCCCCCCTTCCCCAGGGCCTGGAGCCTTTCGAAAAAATCGTCGTTGGCGCGGCGCACGACCTCGATCGACTCCTGCCAAAGGGCCCGTTCCCCGGCATCGGCGACCGTGGCGGGAATGAACCCCTTGCCGCCGCGGGCGCTGTAGAGGTTGCCGAGAAGGTTGGGGACGGTCCGGTTGGATACCCGGAAGCCGAGAAAGGAGGTGGCGACGTCCTCCAGGGTATGGGCCTCGTCGAAGACCGCGGCCCCGAAGGGGGGCAGGACCGCCCCGCCCACGGCGAGGTTGGCGAAAAAAAGATGGTGGTTCATGACCAGGACCTGGGCCGAGCGGGCTTGCTCGCGGGCCGAGAAATACCAGCACTCCCGGTAGTGGGGGCATTTCCGCCGGGGACAGACCTGCTCGACGCTGACGGCTCCCCAGACGTCGGGCGACGGGGGGGGGGCGAGTTCCTGGACCATCCCGGTGGCGGTGGCGGCGGCCCATTCGCTTACGGCTTGAAACCCGGCGGCGGCGGCGCGGGTTTCGAAAAGCCCCCGCTCCCGGGCCCGATCCAGGCGCAGCCGGCAGAGATAATTGCCCGCTCCCAGACAGAGCGCGGCCCGGATCTTCTCGCCGGTCAGGCGCTCCAGGAGGGGGAGGTCCTGTTCCAGGAGCTGGCGCTGCAGGGTCTTGGTGTGGGTGGAGACCGCGAAGGGCAGCTCGGCACGGCGCTGCCAGAGGAGCAGCGGGTACAGGTAGGCCAGGCTTTTCCCCACTCCGGTCCCGGCTTCTGCCAAGAGCACGTTCCCTTCCGCCAGCGCCTTCCAGACCTCCGCGGCCATCGCTTCCTGCTGCGGGCGATAGTCGTAGCGGGGATGAAGGCGCTCCAGCGGGCCGCCGGGGCGGAAAAAGGAGCGGATCGTATCTTCGCCCGAGTCCATCGCTCAGCGGCGCCGGGACCGCGAGGCCCACAGCAGCCAGACCCCGAGCACGGCCGCGATCCCGAAGGCCAGGTGGCCCAGCACCGGGATTCCGAAGAGGCGCGGCGGGATGCCGGCATGAACCAGGATCGCCCCCCCCAAGATCAGCGAAGCCATGATCATTCCCAGCACCAGCCGGTCGATGGCCCGGCGGATGGGCACGACGACGTCTTCCATGCCGGTGTGGCGGTGAACGACGGTGAGTTTCCCCTCGTCCAGCTTGCGGAGGATATCCTGGAGACGGGTCGGGAGCACGTCGAGCAGGGCCGCCACCTGGAAGAGCCGGCGAACCGCCCAGCTCCGGAAGCGGTCGGGCTTCAGGGCCTCCCGGCCCACGCGGGGAAGATAGGCCCTGATCCTCCCCATGATATCGAACTCCGGATCGAGCTCCCGGACCAGGCCTTCCAGCAGCATCAGGGCCCGGGCGACCAGCATATAGCCGGAGCGGACCCGGATCCGGTACCGGGCCAGGACCTGGAAGACCCCGATCAGAAAATGCCCGACGTTGATCCGGGAGAGAGGCTTGCCCCGGATCTCGTCCAACAGGCGCAAAAGATCGCTCTCCAGCCGGTCGCGGTTTTCGACGCTTTCGTTTTCGGAGAGGGCCAGGCCGCATTCGACCGTCCAGGAAGGATCGCCGCTCAGAACCGCCTGGAGGAGTTCCACCAGCTGCAGCCGCATCTTCCAGGAAAGTCGGCCGACCAGGCCCCAGTCCAGGAGGACGACTTCCCCCGAGGGGCGGAAGAAGACGTTGCCGCCGTGCGGATCCCCGTGGAAAAATCCGTCGAGCAGGACCTGATTGAAAAACGAACCGGCCAGGCGCTCGGCCGCGCGCCGGCGGGCCTCGGAGCCGGCCAGATCCGCGGCGCGTAGACCGTCCAACCGCTCCAGGACCAGAAACGCCGGGGAGGAATACTCGGTCAGGACCCGGGGAGCCAGGACCCCCTCGACCCGGTTGAGCTTGCCGAAGACGAGCAGGTTGTTCTTCTCGTTTTCGAAATCCGTTTCCTCCAGCAGCCAGCTCTTGGCTTCCTCGATCAAAGCGGGAAGGTCGAGGTAGCGGATTTCGGGAATATTCTCGTGCGCCAGCCGGGCCAGCAGCCCGATGATGTCGAAATCGGACCGGACCTGGCGGCGGGCGCCGGGCCGGCGCACCTTGCAGGCGACCGGGACTTCCCCTTCCCGGAGTACGGCCAGATGGACCTGCCCGATCGAACCCGAAGCCACGGGAACGGGCTCGAAAGCGGAAAAGACCCGGCCGATGTCGCACCCCAGCGCCCCCACGATCTCCTCCCGGATCCGCGCGAAATCGACGGGAGGGACGTCGTCCTGGAGCGACCTCAATTCCCGGCAGATTTCCTCGGGGATGATGTCGGGGCGCATGCTGAAGAACTGTCCCAGCTTGACGAAGGTCGTCCCCAGGGCCTCCAGAACCAGGCGCACCCGCTCCCCGAGAGGGAGTTGCGCCTCGGGGCCCACCAGGCGGTGAAGAAAAGGTTTGTCGCTCAGGTGCAGCCGCCCGACCAGGTCCTCGAAGCCGAAACGGGCCAGGACCGTGACGATCTGCCGCCCGCGCTTGATATCGGCGAACGACCGCCAACTCATGGAAATCATGGGTTCCTCCCCGGGTTGCGTGCCTGATCGGCCCCGATTATACAGGATGAAATACGGCCGGGGACAGGAAGCAATGGTTGAGGCGCCCGGGAGGCGAAAAAACGGCCCTCCCGGGAAAACCCGGGAGGGCCGCTCGGTGCCGGGGCGACGAGTCTTTACCGGTACTGCTTGAGCAGCCCCGTGCGCTCGTTGAACTCCCGGATCAGCTCGTCCCATTCGCGGACGGCGTGGAACTGCTTGGTCCAGTAGTCCTTCTGGTACCACTGGGCGTTGAGCTCCTCGACCGTCTTGCCCTGCTGCTCGATCCAGGTGAAGTACTTGAGGTTGTGCATGCGGCGGCGGTCCCAGTACCCGCACTCCAGCATCCAATCGGTGGACAGGCCCATCAGGCACCGATCGTAGTCCTTGGCCGCCTGTTCGGAACCGTAAGCGCCGCGGGCCTCGGTCATCTCGGCCAGACGGGATTTGTACATCTCGACCGAATCCGTGGAAACGGTGAAGACGACGTCGTTCTCGTCCATTTCGTAGAACTTGGCGGTCTTGATCGATCCCAGCAGGTTGGCGATCGAGGAGATCCCCAGCAGGGGCAGGCTCTCGACCAGCTCGGCGGGAACGCCGGTTTTGATCAGGTATTCCTGCCCTTCGGGTTCGTTGAAGAGGCGCAGGATCCGCATGCAGTCCTCGTCGGCGATATCCACCACCAGGTCGGTGTTGCGCAGGTTGTGGATCCAGGGAACGTGCTTGTCCCCGATCCCCTCGATCCGGTGCCCGCCGTAGCCGTTATAGAGCAGGGTCGGGCATTCCAGCGCCTCCATCGCCGCCACCTTCACCCGGGGGAACGCTTCCTTGAGGTATTCCCCGCTGCCCAGCGTCCCGGCCGAACCCTGGGTGAGGCAGAGCGCGCTCAGGGTGTCGCCGTCGCGCTTGATCTGGTTGAAGACCTCTTCCATGGAAGGACCGGTGACGGCATAGTGCCAGACCGCGTTGCCGATCTGCTCGAACTGGTTGAGGTTGACGACCGTATCCGGATTTTCCGCCAGCAGTTCCTTGACCTTGTCGTAGATTTCCTTGACGTTGGATTCGCAACCGGGGGTGGCGTAGATTTCGGCCCCGACTTTTTCCAGCCATTCGAAGCGTTCCCGGGACATCTCCTCGGGGAGAACCGCTATCGATTCGCAGGCCAGCAGGTAGGCGTCGAAGGCGCCCCCGCGGCAGTAGTTGCCGGTCGAGGGCCAGAGCGCCTTTTGGGTGGTGGGGTCGAACTCTCCGCGCACCAGCTTTTCCACCAAGGGCCCGAAGGTGGCTCCGACCTTGTGGGCGCCCGTGGGGAACCACTTTCCGACCAGCTGGACGATCCGGGCCTTGACCCCGGTCAGGGAGGAGGGAAGTTCGATGAAATTGACCCCGTTGAATCCGCCGCCGAAGGGGACCGGTTCGTTTTTCCAGGTGATTCTGAACAGGTTGCGGGAATTCAGGTCCCAGAGCCCGATGTTCTTCAGTTCGTCCTTGATCCCCTGCGGAACTTTCCCGGGATCGAGCATCTGCTCGTAGGTCGGGATGATGATGTTGCGCTCCCGACACCGTCGGACGGTATTTTCAAGCACTTGTTCCCTGTTCTTCATCGGGCGGTTCCTCCTTCTGACCCGGGGTTTTGTTTCTGCCGATGTGCAGGCGGCTACTCTAGCACAGTTGAAGGTTTTGACAAGAGCGATTTGGGCGCGCGCGCCTGCGCCCGGAACGGCCGCTTACTCGGAAAGCCGGGCCGCCGGATCGGTTTCGTCGACCGGGACCCGCAGCCGCCCGTCCAGGATCAGGTCGCGGGTTTTTTCCACCCGGGACCGGACTTCGTCGCCCGGTTTCCGAGTCAACCCCCGAAAAGGGGCCAGGTAGGCGCCCCCCACCGACATGGTCCCCCAGCACCCGAGGTCGAGGGGGGCGAAACGGTCCTCCTTGACCATGGCCACCGCCCCCCGGACCAGAGGTGCCGGGTCCCACACCGCCCCGGTGACGACGACGTCGGGGCTGTACTGGATCAGGTCCTGGTAACAGGAAAAGGCTCCCAGCCGCAGGCGCTCGCAGGCCTCGATCCCCCAGGGCCGCTCGCAGAAAACCATGTCCGCTCCGGCGTCGGCCAGAGCCTCCACCGCCCGGGCCTCAGGGCCGTGGTCCCGGCTGTGGCGGAAACCGGTGAACCGCAGCCGCACCGAAACGGCGGGATCGACGCTCTCCACCCCGTTCCGGAAGGCGTTGATCAGACCGTTCACCGACGGGGAGGGAAGTCCGGCGAGGACTCCGACCTCCCGGGTCCGGCTCATCCGGGCGGCGACGATGCCGCAGAGGAACGCCGGCTCCTCCAGGCGCGGCCCGATAACCGCCAGGTTGGGGGCGGCGGGGCCGGCGTCGGAGCCGAGGAAAAAATACACCTCGGGAAATTCCCGGGCCGTGGCCAGGGCCGCCGCTTCGGCTCCGCGGCAGTCGCCGAAGACCACCCGGTACCCCCGGGCGACGAACTCGCGGACCGCCCGCTCGTACCCGGCGGCCCCGACCCCGGCTCGATAGGCGTAGCCGTAGCCTCCCTCGGACTGGTTCTGCTCCAGGGCTTGGTGGAGGGCGGCCGTCCAGGGGTCGTCGAGGGGGTTGATGAACACTCCGGCGACGTTCGTCGGCTCTCCGTCGTCGGGGACGCCGCAGCCGCAGAGCAGCGCCGTAAACAGCACGCCGAGCAACCGGCGGCGGGTCGTCCTTCTCATCGCTTCCTCCCTTCCCCGATTCGACGGTAGATTTCCAAGGTCTGGGCCGCGGTCCGCTCCCAGGAAAAAGTCCCGGCGTGGGCGATGCCGGCTTCGACCAGCCGACGGCGCGGCTCTTCGTTGTAGATGCACTCTTCCAGGGCCGAGGCCATCTCCCCGGTCGAATAGGGGTCGAAGCGCAAAGCGGCATCGCCCGCGACCTCGTTCAGGGAAGGAACGTCGGAGCAGCAGACCGGGACCCGGGCCCGCATCGCCTCCAGGACCGGCAGGCCGAACCCCTCCAGGAGGGAGGGATAGATGAAAACCGCCGCTTCCCGGTAGAGAGCGAGCTTGGCCTCGTCGTCGATCCAGCCGGTGAAGACGACGTCCGCGTCCAACTCCAGGCGTTCGACGATACGGCGCAGGCGCTGGTAGTGGCGGCTGTGGCGGACTCCGACCACGACCAGCTGATGAAGCCCCCCTTCGCGGCGGAAACGGAAAAACGCTTCCAGCAGGCGCCCCAGGTTCTTGTGCGGATGGGCGGCGGAAACGGTGAGGATGTAGGGGGAAACGATCCCCATATCCCGCAGAAGACGCACCCGGGCCGGGCGCTCCAGCTCCCGCCCTTCCAGGCTGCCGGCCCCCAGGGGCACGGAAAAGATCCGGTCCCAGGAGACGTCCAGACCCCACATGATCTCGTCCCGGGAGTAATCGGAGAGGGCGATCACCGCCGCCGCCCGGGAGGCCGCCCGGGCGGTGAAGTAGCGGACCGTCGCCCGGGTCCACCAGGGGAAGGTTTCCGGGAAGCGCAGGTAGATGAGGTCGAGCACGGTGACCACGGAAGGACAGGAGAGGCGCAGCGGTGCGGACGAGCCCAGGGAGTGCAGCAGGTCCACCCCCTCGCGGCGGCAGCGGCGGGGAAGCGCCGTCTGTTCCCAGAGCGCCCGGGCGGGGCGGTTGACCGCCCGCACGCCCAGGGGGGCCTCCCGGAAATTTTCTCCCAGGGCCAGGCGCCCCGCGCTCTCCCGGTTGGTGAAGACGACGTATTCGTTCTCGGAATCGACCCGGGCCAGCGCGGCCAGGAGACAGCGCAGGTAGATTTCGCTGCCCCCGACTTTTCCGGGGATGGCGTACAGGGCGTTGATGCCGATTCTCATGCCGTCGTCCCCTACTTGGTCAGCGCCAGTTCCCGGAGGGAGAGCCCGTATTCCCTCAGCCACCGGTAGAATTCGGAGACGGGGACTTTCCGCTCCCGCCGCAGCCGGCGGCGTTTTTTCCACATCTTCGGGATCCCTCCGAGGGCCGCCAGGTGGGCCCTGACGAGAATGAGCAGCAGCAGACCGGCCGAATACTGGCGGACGAATTCTCCGGAAGCCCCCCGTCCGGCCACCACCCCGTAGGCCTGCAGCGCCATCCGGCCGAGACTGAAAAAGGGCGCGGCCGCCAGGGCCGGGAGGGGAAAATACTTGACGGTCAGCCAGATCCGGTTGCGCTCGACCAGGAAGGCCTTCTCCCGGGAGTAAGCCCCGGTGGAGGCCGAATATTTGTGCAGGACCACGGCGCCGGGCGCGTAGTAGGTCTTCCAGCCGCCCAGGCGGATCCGCAGCGAGAGTTCGGCGTCGTCGCCGTAGATGAAGAAATCCTCGTCGAACCCGCCGCACTGCCGGAGAGCCTCGATCCGCACCATCATCGCGCAGCCGCTGGGAGAGAGGATCTCCTCCACCCGGTCGTACTGGCCGCGGTCCTTTTCCAGGCGCCCGCGCCCGCGGAAGGTCCCGTCGCGGCAGATGATATGCCCCACGTTGTCGATGGTCCCGGGATCGAAGTAGGAAAGGATCTTGCCCGCGACCATACCGCATCCGGGCGCGGCCTCCATGACCGCCGCCATCTCCTCCAGCCAGCGGGAGTCGGCGCGGGTATCGTCGTTGATGAGGGCGATGTAGCGCCCGCGGGCGGCCGCAATCCCCCGGTTGTTGCCCCCGGTGTAGCCCAGGTTTTTCTCCAGGCGGACGATCCTGACCCGGCCGGGAAAACGTTCTTCGACGAACCGCGCGGACCCGTCCCGGGAACCGTTGACGACCAGGATCACCTCCAGCCGGGGCCAGGTCTGGGCGAGGAGGGAGGAGATGCACTCCTCCAGGTGGGGCCTCCCGTTGCAGGTCAGGACCACCACCGAGATCAGGGGGCTCTTGTCGTTCTCTTCAGGCATAAGCTCCGATTGTACCGCGGCCGGAACGCTCCGGCCCTTTCATGGTAGCGCGGCCGGGGCGGAAGTTGAAGTTCCGGCGGCGCCGCCTGCTCCTCAGGAGAAGGTGGGAATGATATACCCGAATAACGCCGCGGCGTCGAGCAGAAGCATCCCCGCGAATATCGCCGCGCCCACCAGGCGCTTGCGCTCGGGCCACAGCCCCCCGAGTCCCGCCGCCAGCAGGATGCCCCAGGCGGGCATGGCCATGAACAGATGACGGCCCTGGGCGCTGGTCTCCGCTTCCCGGGGCCCCCAGAACAGGTAGAACCCCGCCGTGACCGCGAGGGCGTACCCGGCGGCGAGGGCTATTCCCCGGGAAACGCCGCGGAACCGGTCCCGGAACCAGGCGCAGGCCAGACCGGCCAGGGCCCCGAGGCAGACGATCCTGAGCGCGCGGTAGTAGTCCGGGGGCAGCGGAAAAGCCGACCAGCCGTACCTGATCCAGAAACTTTCGAAGACCCGCGCGTTGAACCAGTTCCAATACCCTCCGGGCAGACTCCCGGATGCGGCCCCCCAGGAAAAAACGGTGTCGTACAGTTCCCGCAGCCGCGCCACCGCCAGCCCCAGGGAACGGGGATCGACCGCGGCCAGCCCCCAGAAAATCCCCGCCGCCAGCAGGGCCCCGGCCGCCGCCCGGCGCCAGGCCGCACCGGGGAAACGGGACCGGCCGGCGCACGCCAGGGCCGGGGGAACGACGGGCAGCAGGACCAGGAACTTGTAACTGACCATGAGCCCCAGGGCGTACGCCGCCCCGAGGCCGAGAACCCGGCGGAGGGTCGGGCCCGCTTCCAGAGTCCCGAGCAGTTCGAGAAAAAACAGGGCCGAGCAGAGGTTGATCGCCGGTTCCACGCTGACGGAGGTGCCGATGAGAAGATACTGGGGAACCAGTACCGCCGACGCCGCCCCCAGGGCCAGCTCCCGCTCGGGGAACACCCGGGAAACCGCCGCCCACGCGGCCGCGGCCGAGAGCAGGGTCAGGCCCAGCGAAAAAAACCGGAGCAGGTACAGCCCCCCCTCGAGAGACGCACCCCCGGGGAGGAAGAGTACGCGGGACGCCAGCAGGTAGTAGAGACGGGGGTTCTTGCGCATCTGGGAGGGCGCGGCCCGGAGAAAGGGGGCGTCGAAAAAACGGCCGGGCAGGACCGCGGGCCTCCGCGCCCCCACCAGCTCCCACCAGCGGTAGCCGTCCATGGAGCGGATGATCTCCTCCTCGAGGCGGGCGGGGTCGAAGTCCCCTCCCCCCCGTTGCGCCCGGATATACACGAAGTGAGTCGGTTCGTCCGGGGCCTGCCAGGGGGGAACCGCCAGGATCAGGGCACAGCCCCACCCCGCCGCCGCCAGCAGGAGCAGACCCGGCAGCTTCCGTTCGGGCCGAGCGGTCATCGGATCCGCCTCACCGGCCCGGCCCCGGGGCGGCGCCGTCAAGCAGCACCAGATCGGCGATTTTCAGCCCGCTCGCACGGGAGACGTTCTCGACGTTCACGGCGGCGATCTCCATCGGCTCCGGGAACCGGACCGAGGTCCGGTAGTCGTAGAGCCCGCGGGGGCCGCTCCCCTGCCGGATTCCGGAGACGGGAACGCCGGACGCCGGGCCTTCCGTGGTGCCCGCGGTTTCGCGGCCCAGCCGCAGCGGCACTTCCGCCGCCGGGCCGGCGGCGGTTTCGATCCCGACCGTTCCCACCCGGTCCCCGGCGCGGCCGGGGCCCCGGGAACGGACCGAGGAGATCACCGCCAGTCCCCGCGCCCGCACCGGGACCGGAAATTCCCAACGGATCCGGTCCCCGGGCCCCAGGAAGACGGCCCGGTTCAGCCGCGCCGCGCCGGGACCGCAAGCCTCGACCTCGGAAGCGGCGGCCGGGCTCGGGGTCCAGGCGGGGTCCAGGCAAAGGCGCCCGAGACCGACGTAGCCCCCCCGCCCGGCGGACGCCGGGAGCCGTTCCCTGCCGGGAAGGGACTCGAAGGCGACCCCCAGATCGACGTCTCCGGGAAAAACCTCCAGGGGCCAGACCCACTCCAGATTCACTTCCCGCAGCGCTCCCGGGCCCGGGGGCGAAAACGCCTCCCCCCCCTGGTACCAGGGGAACGTTCCCGCCTCCGAGATCATTCCCGCCAGGGGAAGCACTTCGCTCCCTTCCGGGCCCGGCGACCAGCCCAGAAGCGTGAGCGCGATCCGGCTCCGGGCCCCGGCGGGCATCGGTCCGGGGGGTAGATCGGCGCCCAGCAGCAGAAACCGGTCCCCCACCGCTACCCGCAGGGGAAGCGAGCGGGAAAAGAAGCCCAGGGTCCGCGCCGCCGCCGCGGCCTCGGGGCCGTCCCCGATCCGGGCCAGGCCCTCCAGGGCGCATCGGTCGAGAGGATCGAGCTCGAGCGCGCGCCGGTAGAACGCCAGGGAGCGCTCCCGGTCCCCCCCCCGTTCGCAAAGAGTGCCGGACCGGGCGGCCGCGTCCGCCCGGAAAGGGCCTTCCCCGACCCGGCTCAGTTCCTCCAGGGCTATGGCCGGATCGGCGGTCTCCTCCAGCGCCCGGCCCCGCCAGTACGCGCCCGCGGGGCCGCGGAGCGCCGCCGCGGTTTCCAGGACCCGGTTCCAGTCTTCCAGCGCCGCCAGGTAGGCGGCGGCGGAAGCGGCGAAGGACGGATCCCGGGCGGCCGCCGCCGTGAACAGTTCGGCGGCTTCGGCGCTCAGCCCCAGGGAAAAATAACGGCGGGCCAGGGCCGGGAGGTCCCCGGGGGGGACGCCCAGCAGCTCCCGGGCCATTCCCGGCCGGTGCCACGCCGCCCGGGCGGCCAGGACCGGGTCCGGGGTCCGGGCCCAGCCTTCCCGGGACCAGGCCGCGCGGGCGTACCACCAGCCGAAAGCCCCGATGTCGTAGATCCGCCCGACCGGGCCGCCGCCGATCAGGGGGGGGCGGTAGGCGAGCGCTCCCCAGACCGCGAGCGCGGTCAGAACCAGGGCGATCGGGACCGTCCGCGCCTTCATCGGCCGCCCTAGTAGGCCCCCTCCCCCCGGAAGACGGCCAGGCAGGTCCGCAGCAGTATCTTCAAGTCGAGCCAGAACGACCAGTTGTCGATGTAGTAGAGGTCGAGCTTCATCCACTGGGAGAAGGAAAGGTTGCTCCGGCCGCTGACCTGCCAGAGACAGGTCAGGCCCGGTCTGATCTCCAGCCGGCGCAGCTGCCATTCTTCGTACCGATCAACTTCCTCCGGGGTGGGGGGGCGGGGACCGACCAGGCTCATGTCCCCCCGGAGGACGTTCCAGAGCTGGGGCAGTTCGTCCAGGCTGTAGCGGCGGAGGAAGCGGCCGCAGCGGGTCACCCGGGGATCGTTGCGGATCTTGAAGACCGGTCCGTCGGTCTCGTCGAGGTGGCGCAGTTCTTCCAGCATCGCGTCCGCCCCCGGGAGCATGGTTCTGAACTTGAAGAAACGGAACACCCGGCCCTTGCGGCCGCAGCGGCGGGAAGCGTAGATGACCGGGCCGGGCGACCCCATCCGGACCGCGGCCGCGATCGCCAGGAAGAGGGGGGAGAGGAGCACGAGCCCGGCCAGGGAACCGGCGATATCGAACCCCCGCTTCAGGAAAAGATCGGCGCCGTGGAGCCCTTTTTCCTGGTATTCGAGCAGGGGGACCCGGCCCAGGTAGTTCACGCGCACGTCGGCGGGGTCCGCCCCCAGAACTCCCGGGGTCACCATCACTCCGACCCCCAGCCGACGGGCGCGGTGCACCAGCTCGGGGAAGCGCTCCTCGCGGGGGTCCAGCGCCACCAGGACCTCGTCCACGAAATATTTCCGGATCACCGACTCCACCTCGTCCAGCCTGCCGAGCACGGGGGCGGGGAGGGCCGCCGCCGGCGCGCCGTCGCCGAGGTAGCCGACCAGCTCCAACCCCAGGTGCCGGTTGGCGGCCACCAGCCGCGCCAACTCCACGCCCAGGCGCCCCGAACCCGCGATGAGGACGTTGCGGTTGTTGAACCCCCGGCTCACCCGACGGCGCACGAGCCAGCGCTTCGCCCAGCGCCAGCCGGCCAGGGTGGCGAAGAGAAGGGCGACGTTCAGGCCGAAGACCATCCGGGAGTAGATCTTGACCTGCAGCAGGAAGATCGCCCCGGCGGCCGAAAGGCTGGCCAGGAGAACCGCCCGGGCCACCAGGAGCAGTTCGTCCAGGTAGCCGAGGCCGCGGTCGGTCCGGTAGAGCCGGTAGTGGTTGAGGAAGAGGACGCAGAGCACCGCCCAGATGAAGAAAACCAGGGTGTAGGGGCCCAGGGCCCAGTCCCCCAGCCGGAGCCATTTGTCGGGCAGGGAGAGGGAGCGGACGTAGGGGTTGTCGGCGTAGCGCAGAAGGTAGGGGAGATAAAAGGAGAAGAATATGCAGACCAGGTCCACCAGACCGTAGACCAGAACGATTCCGGTTTTACGGGAGTCCCTCATTCGTCCCCCCCGGCCTCGGCGCCGGCGATGCTTCCCATCCTGAACACCAGGGCCGCCAACGCCCAAAAATACCACTGGAGAGCGGGGCGGAAAAAGATATTCCCGGTCAGGCTGGCCAGGATGAACACCGCCAGGCTGGAAACCGCCGCCCGGGCGAGGGCGTTCCCGACCGGGCCCAGGTCGCGGCGGAAGAGCCGCCAGAGCCGCGCCGTCAGTTCGACCCCCAACGCCACGTAGACCAGCACCCCGACGATCCCCAGCTCGAAGAGGATGCGCAGGGCGTCGTTGTGGGCGGGCTCGCCGTAGGGGTCGAGCAGCTCGAAACTGGCCAGGCCGCGGCCCAGGACCGGGTACCGGGGGAGTTTTTCCAGGCCCGACTTCCAGATATAGAAGCGGTGGGTGACGGAATTGAACGAGGTCATGAGATCGGAAAAGCGCTGGCGGAGCGGCCCCGCGGCGAAAAACACCAGCCCCAGCGCCCCGAACCCCCAGAGCAGGCGCCGGTCGCGGGCGACGACGATGAAGAAGAAGAGGATGAAGATCCCGATCCAGGCGGTGCGGGTGTAGGTGAAGACCAGGCAGACCGCGGCCGGCAGCGCCAGCAGCGCCATCCTTCCGCGGAAGCGGGAAAAGGGGTTGGCCGCGCCGGCGAAGAGAAAGTTCAACAGCAGCGACAGGACGATGATCAGGTAGAAGGCGAAGGGGTTGGGATGAACGAAGGTGCCGTTGGCCCGGACGAACCCGGTTATGTACTGGCCGGCGTTTTCGAGGATCTGATAGAGCCCCACCGCCACCGGCACCAGCGCGGAAAGCATGATCGCGGACGCCACCCGGACCGCGTCGTCACGGGTCCGGACCAGTTCGCTGACCAGGATATAAAGGACGAAGGTGCTCAGAAACCGCATCCACTCCATCAGGCTGGAGAGAAGGTCCTCGGTCGCGAGGCAGTTGAGCAGGGAGACCGCCAGGAAAACCGACAGGACCGGGACCAGGGGAATGCGCCAGACCCGGACCCGGTGGGCGAGGATATGGAATATGCCCAGGACGACGACCAGAAGGCTGAGCAGGAGCGCGGCGGTTATCTGGATCGATTCGCTCAGGTAGATCGCGCCGCCGTCCTTGGTGATGTCCAGGGAAGCGCGCAGAAAGAGGCAGGCCAGGACGAAAAACCGGGGGCGGAAAACGAAAACGCCGACGGCGCCCGTCAGCAGCACCAGTACCAGCGGGGCCAGGGGGTTGGGGTAGAGGTTGAGCAGCGCCGCGAACACGACCGCGGCCGCGGCCAGCCCCGCCGCGGCCGGGAGACGACCCTTATCTCGTCCTGTTTCCATGAAGCCACTGCCTGAAAACGATGGGGAGAAACCGCGCGTCCCGGACCAGGTACCTCCGGCCCAGGCGCCGGGGCTCCCGGAGCAGCCGCCAGCACCATTCCATTCCGGCGCGGCGCATCCAGCGGGGCGCGCGGGGGACTTGGCCGGAAAGGAAATCGAACCCGGCCCCGCAGGGGACGCTGAAGGCGGGGTGGTAGTCCCGGCGGTAGCGGCTGATCCACCGCTCCTGCTTGGGGGTCCCCAGCCCCACGAAGACCAGGTCGGCCCCTGAGCGGCGGATGGCTTCCGTCACGGCCCGGTTCCGCTCCGGATCGAGCTCGAAGCCGAAGGGGGGGCATTCGACCCCGGCCACCTCCAGCCCCGGGTTTTCTTCCCGCAGACGCCGGGCGGCGGCGGCGGCGGCCCCGGGTCGGCCGCCGAGGAAAAACAGCCGGAAACGCCGGGCGGCCGCCGGGGCGGCGAACCGGACCAGGAAATCGGACCCGGAAATTTTGGCCCGAAGCGGCGTGCCCAAAAGCCGCGCCACCCACAGCAGCGGCATCCCGTCGGCGAAGACCAGGTCCGCTTCCCGGTTGATCTCCCGGAAACCGGGGTCGGAGTCCGCCAGGACCACGTGGTCGACGTTGGGGGTGGTGACGTAGCCGCCGCGGCGACGGGCCGCCAGCTCCGCCACCTTCTCCAGGGCTTCGCTCCAGTCGAGGTCGTCGATCTCGAGGCTCCCGATCCTGACCCGCGGCCGTTTCACCCTTCCCTTCCTTCCCGCCGCGCCAGCAGGTCCCGGTAGAGGCGCTCGTAGTTGCGGACCATGATCTGTACGTCGAAACGTTCGCGGGCGCGGGCGCGGCCGGCCTCCCCCAGGGCCCGGCGGCGCCCCGGGTCGCGGAGCAGGCGGACGATCTCCCGGGCCAACGCGCCGGCGTCGGCGCTGGGGACGCCTTCCCCGCGCTCCCGGCCCCCGGTGACCTCGAGGTTGCCGTCGACGTCGGTGGCCACGATCGGCAGCCCCGCCGCCATGGCTTCGATCAACACCACCGGCAGCCCTTCCCAGAGGGAGGGGAGCACGAAGAGGTCGAACGCGCTCAGCACCTCGGGGATGTCCTCGCGGAACCCGGGGAACCGGAAGCGGTCCCCCAACCCCCGATCCCGGACGCGCGCCTCGAGTTCGCCCCCGAGCTCGCCCTCCCCGAAGACCAGGAAGCGGGCCTCGGGCACCTCGCGGACGACGTCCGGGGCGGCGTCGACCAGATAGCGAAACCCTTTCTGGCGGGTCAGGTGCCCCAGGCTGCCCACCAGCAGCTCGTCCGGCCCGACCCCCATCCGCTTTCGGACCTCCTCCCTGGTCCCCGGGGGGACGCGGTAGCGGGAGGTTTCGATCCCGTTGTGAAGAACCGTGACTTTATCCGCCGGCATCCCCTCGCGCTCGACCGCGAACCGCCGCACCGCTTCGGAAACTGCCGTGATCCGGTCGGCCCACCGGGCGGTGGCCCGGTCGAGCCAGAGCTGGGAGCGGGGCCGCCAGACGTAGCTGTTGTGCAGGGTGGAGACGACGGCGGCGCCGGCGCGCTTGCCCAGGATCCTCCCGTAGACGGCGTCGCGGTAGAGGTGGGTGTGGACCAGATCGATGCGGCGGTCGCGGATCAGCCGCCGGAACGCCCGGAGCGCCCGGTACTCGAAGTAGGCCCTCATCCCCAGAACCGCCACCTCCACCCCGGCCCGGGCGAAGTCCTCGGCCATGTCGGTCTGGGGGCGGAGACAGAGAACCAGGGGTTGGAACCGGTCCCGGTCGAGCCGGCTCGCCAGTTCCAGGATCATCTTTTCCGCCCCCCGGCGGTCGAGGACGGACGTCGTGATCAGTATATTCGATCGCCTCATGGATTCTCCGGAGCGGCTGTCACCGGCGGCCGAGCAGGCGCCGGAGTTGATTATTAAATCCGGCGAGGGAACGGTCGTCAAGGAGTATGCGGGAGCCGAGGAGGAGGTAGACCGCGGCGAAGACCGCCACGGCGACCAGGGCGGCTCCCGGGGAAGGGAGCTCCGTGAAGCAGGCCCGGTAAACCCCGGCGCCGACCGCGGCCGCCAGGGCGCAGAGGACCGTCCCCGCGTACCGGGAAGAAAACGGGCCGACTCCGAGAATCGCCCCGACCTCGATCAGCCGGAGCAGGTTGATCCCCGCCAGCGAAACCCCCGTGGCCAGGGCCGCCCCGGCGCCCCCGTAGACGGGGATCAGGGCCAGGTTGAGGGCGACGTTCACTCCCACCATCGCCGCCGCGTTGTAGAATTCGACCCGGGAATGGCCGGTCATGCTCAGGAGAACCCCGGCCGAGCCCACGCCCAGGTTGACCAGCTGGCCCCAGCCGAGGATGGCGAGTATCCCCCACCCCGGAGAGAAGGAGGGGCCGAACGAGGAGAAGACCGCCGGCGACCCCCAGAACAGCACGCCGAACAATCCCACCCCGCCGTAGAGGACCCAGGGGGTCGACGCCCGGTAGATCGCCGACAGCGCCGCCTTGTCCTCCCTGCCGATCTCGGCCACGGTCGGCTCCATGATCGCGTTCACCGCTTCCATGGGCAGGGCGATAAGCATGGCCAGGCGGGCGGCCAAGCCGTAAACCCCGACCTCGGAGGCGGTCCGGAAATGGCCGAGCATGATCAGGTCGATCCTGGTGAAGACGTAGTAGAGCAGCCCCACCGCCAGCAGGGGCAGCGAATAGCCCAGGAGCCCGGGAAACCCTTCCCGGGGAAACGCGCCGGCCGGGGTCCCGGCCCCGGAGGCCAGCAAGGGCCGCAGGAGCAGCCAGGCCCCGGCCGCGGCCAGGGGAATGGAGACGCACCAGGCCAGGACCACGGCGTCGAATCCCAACCCCGCCAGGAAGGCGCCCCCGATCAGGATCAGGGCCGCCGCCGGCTGGGCGATGTTTTCCAGAAAAACCTTCTTGCCGATCTCCTTGAAAGCCTGGAGCCCGGAAACGAGCACGGTCATGACCGCGAAGGCGGGGACGGCGGCCGCGACGATCTTCAGCGCGGTTTCCAGGCCGGGGGAGCGGAAGAAACCGCGGGCCAGGGGAACGGCCCAGAACCAGAGCGCCGCGACCAGGAGCGCCCCCGCCGCCAGGGAAAAAGCGACCGACGAACCGATCGTGGCGCGCGCGCCGGAAAGATCGCCCCGGGCCAGGGCGCGGGCGGCGGACCGAACCACCCCGAATTTGAGGCCTCCGGTGGCGGCGAAACCGGCCAGGTTGAGGATGGTCACCGCCAGCATGTAGTCGCCCAGGGCGCCGCTGCCCGCCGCCCGGTTGATCAGGAACGCAGTCGCGAAGAACAGCAGATACTGGCAGCCGACGCCGGCGAACCGGCAGGCGGCGTTGCCCGCGAACCCGCGCCCTCGCTTCATGGTTGTCCGGCTCCCGGCGCCATCAGAGATAACCGAGGCCGCTCAGGCGTTCCCGAAGGGCGGCCGCTTCTCCGGGCGTGTATTCCGGGTCCTCCCCGGCGCTTCTCCCCCGGGGTCCGGCGGAAACGGCCGCCGCCGGAGCGGATCCGGGCCCGAGGGCCGCTCCTTCCATCTCCGGGGCAGCCGCCAGACCCAGCGCCGCCAGCACCGTGGGAGCGATGTCGAGGATGTCGGCGTCGCGGCGGACCGCCGGCCACCCCGGGCCCCGGCCGGCCCAGAATCCGTGGGGGTGGTGAACGCCGAAGGGATACTTCTCCCAGTCGCGCCACAGGGAGGCGCCCACGCAGCTCGAGGACATGTTCCAGCCGCTCCGGGCGAAATCGAGGAGCAGGTCGGGGGCCCGGTCGAGAAATTCCCCCCGGTAGACTTCTTCGCGGGGAAGCACCCCCCGGAAGATCGGACCCGGAAGGGCCGAAAGGCCGGAGCGGATCTCAGCCAGCGTCCGCTCCCGATCTTCCCCGGGGAGGACGTTACCCTCGGGCTCGCGCCCGGCCTGGTTGAGATAACACCCTTCCTCCATCCCCGGCGAGGCGTAGGCCCGGGTGCGGCTCCAGTCCACCAGGTCTTCCCCGGCGCGGCGGCGCACCCGTTCCACCAGTTTTCGGGGAACCAGCCGTTTGCAGGCGGTGCGGTTGAACGCGCCCAGCAGCTTCGAGACCTTCTTCCCCCCCCCTTTCCAGGCCAGGAAACCTTCGGCGCTCAACCAGTTGTTGAGGTAGAAGGTGCTCCTCAGGCCGGCGAAGCCGTGGTCCGAGGCGATCAGGAGCGTGTCCTTCTCCCCCATCCGCCCGGCCAGGCCCCCGACCGCGTCGTCCAGCGCCGCGAACAGGCGCAAGACCCCCTCCTCCACCCCCGCCGGGAAAGGAGCTTCCCCCAGCACCGCCTTCCCCCAGAGGTGCTGGATCCGGTCGGGGGTGACGAAGACCGCCATCAGGAATTCCGGGTCGGCCGAGGCTAAAAGTTCCTCCAGCAGGTTGCGTTTGCATTCCAGTTCGCTCCCGATCGCTTTCAGGGCCCGGTCCCCGACGAAATCCCGCTCGGGGTCGATGGCGAAGTCGAAGATGTAGCCGGGGTGGCGGCGGCGGATCTTTTCGGCCAGGGGAGCCGGAGCGGCGAAATCCGCTTCCAGGGAGGGGGTGAGCATCCCGCTGACCAGCCGGCCCGGCGCCGCCCCCGCCGGGAACGTGAAGGGGACGTTGAAGATCAGCGAATCCCGCCCCGCGGCCGCCGCGTAGTCCCAGATCCGCGGCGCCCCCACCCGGGAAGCGGTGAGCACTTCGTGGTCGTAGCCGCCGGGGCGGCGACGGGTGAAACCGAAAATTCCGTGGTGCCCGGGGTTGACCCCGGTGGTCATGCTTACCCAGGCCGGCCCGGTGTAGGGGGGGCGGGTCGACAGGAGCGTCCCCCGGGACCCGGAGGAGACGATCCTGACCAGATTGGGGATCGCGCCGCGGGCGGCCAGGTATTCGTAGGCCCCGGAATTGAACCCGTCGAGGCCGATCAGGGTTGTCTTCCCGCGCTCCATGGGGGGTAATCTACCCCCGGTTCCGAAACCTTGGCCATAATTTTATTGCCAGACGCCGCCGAATTAGCCACCCTCGGTCGTCAACCGGTCCGGAAGAGCGGAAGGAAGCCGGAGCCATGCCTGAAAATCGCAGATCCCGTTTGCTCCCCCGGCGCGGAATGTCCCTGTTTTTGCTCCCCGCCCTGCTGGCGGCGGGGGGGTGTTCCGGAAAAGGGGACGCGCTTTCCGGGAGGTACGAAGGGTCCAACCTGGTCGTTCTGATCGTCGACACCCTCCGCGCCGACCACCTGGGTTGCTACGGCTACCCGCGCCCCACCACGCCCCGGATCGACGGCCTGGCCGGAGAAAGCCTTGTTTTCGACAACGCCACCGTCCCCATCGGCATCACCCTGCCCTCCCACGCTTCGATCCTCACCGGCCTCTACCCCCAGAACACCGGGAGTTTCAGAAACTACGGGCGCCTCGACGACCGCCTGCTCACCCTGGCCGAAGTCCTGAAAGACCGCGGGTACCGGACCGGGGCGGTGGTCGGCACCGCCGTGCTCAAAAGTTCCAAGAACCTGGGCCAGGGGTTCGACGCCTACCTGGAAAACTTCGCCAGCCGGGAGTGGGTTCCCGGGAGCAAGAACCAGGTGAAACGGCGCAAGGGCACGGCCGAGGACGGTCTGCGCCTGGCGCGGGAATGGATCGAGGAGGACCCCGGCCGGCCTTTCTTCCTCATGGTCAACCTCTACGACGTCCACGCGCCCTTTATCCTCCCCCCCGAATTCCAGGGGCGCTTCCGCAGCCGCGGCGACGACCCGGAGATGGCGGCGCGGTTCGGAGAGGAAGGCTGGAGGAGCGTGGCCGGCGACCCGGACAAAGCCGCATTGATCGACGACTACGACGCCGCCCTGGCCTATACCGACGCGGAGATCGGGAAGTTCCTGGACGCGCTGGAACGGGAGGGACTGGACGGCGAGACCATCGTGGTCGTCACCGCCGACCACGGCGAAGAGCTCTACCAGCACCGCGACTACGCCAGCCACGGGATGTATCTCTACGACGGGGAGACCCGGGTTCCCCTCCTCATCCGTCTCCCGGACCGGACCCGAACCGGGCGGGTCGAAACCGTGGCGGAATCGGTCGACCTTTTCCCTTCCCTTCTCGATCTGTTGGGAATCAGGACGGAGGCGGCGGTGGACGGGGTGAGCATGATCCCGGCCCTGGAAGGGGCCGGGACGGGAAAGCGCCGGGCGTTCGCCATGCGCCTGCCCGAGGACGAGCGGGGCCGCCCCCTCCCCCGCCAGTTCATGGTCAGGGACGGCGACACCAAGCTCATCCACACCCTCGGGGGAGAAACCGAACTCTACCGGCTCGACCGCGACCCCTGGGAACGGAACGACCTCGCCGCCGGGGGGGGTGCCGACGCCCGGACGCGCGGCCTGATCCGGTCCGGACGGGAGTGGTACCGGGAGGAGGCGGTCGACAACGCCGCGGCGGCGACGTTGGACGGGGAAACCGCCGAAGACCTGCGCGCCCTGGGCTACCTGCAGTAGCGGGAACGGGCGCGCCGGGCGTGTACCCCCGGTTCCCGTTCGTGGTATAGTCCCCCCATCGTCCGGCGCCGCCGCGGAACGGAAACGGCCGCGAAAAAAGGCGGCGGGGCGGCTTTCGAGAGATCATGCTTGGCGTCTACGGTACCACAACTGCGTTGAGATCGTTGGCGGGGGGCGACCTGGCGGCCGGCAACCTGAAAACGCTGGTCCACCCGGTCAACTGCTGGAGACACGCCGCCTTCCGCTTCGTCCGCGACCGCCTGAAGATCGAACCGGGCGAGCGGGTCTTCGACCTGGGCAGCCCCAAGCTTTTCTCGCTCTACGCCGCCGACCGCCTGCGGGCGGAAGTCTGGGCCGCCGACCTCAGCGGCTATTTTCTCCGGCGGTTGCGCCGTTACCGGCGCGTCCGGAACGTTCCCGAAAACCGTCTCCCTTTTCTCCTGCTCGACGGGCGCCGCCTTCCCCTGACGGAGCGCTTTCACAAGTTCTTCAGCATCTCCGTGGTCGAACACATTCCCGGAGACGGCGACCGCGAATGCATGCGCGAACTGGGCCGGATTCTTCTCCCCGGCGGCCGGGGCGCGGTCACCGTCCCCTTCTCCCCCCGGGGGGAGATCCAGTACCGGCGGGACGATTTCTACTGGTCCGGCTGTTACCGGGGGGCGGAGCCGGGCGCGCACGGGCGGGTCTTCTATCAGCGGGTCTACTCCGAGCGCGACCTGGAGGAACGGCTGGCCGCGCCCTCGGGACTGAAGCTGGTCGAGCTGGCGTTTCTCGGGACCCGGGCGCCCGGGGCGGCGGTGAACCGGTTCGCCTCCGTTCCCGGCCCGGTTCAGGGGCTGGGGCGGCGGCTCTTCATCTCCGGCCCCAAGGCGGATTGGCGGGAAACGGGGAGACCGTCGGCGGCCTTCCTCGTCCTGGAGAAAGCGAGGTGATCTTTCCCGTGACGGAACGGGCGCGGCGGGCCGGAGCGTGGGGCCTTCTCCTGCTCCTGATCGCCGCCCACGTCGGGTTCAACTTCCTCTGGATCGAGCGGGACCAATCCTACCCCAAGGGAGACGAGCCCCAGTATCTGAGCAAGAGCTATGCCATCTACCGCGCTCTGGCCTCCCCCGGCCCGGAGACGGTCCGGGAAATCCTCTTCGCCCGTCCCCTCCACCGACTCCCCCTCTTCGCCCTGCCGGCCGTGGCCGTCTACGCGGTCTCCTCGCCCGGCTACGACCGCGCCTGCCTGAGCAACGGCTTCTACTTCGCCCTGCTTTTGGCCGCGGTCTACCTGACGGGAACGCGGCTGGAGGGGAGAAAAGCCGGCCTGCTGGCGGCGTGGACGGTCTCCTTCTATCCCTTCTTCAACGACTACTCCCGGAAATACTGGAGCGAAATCGGCATCGCCGCCTGGTTCGCCCTCACCTTTTTCATCCTGCTGCGCAGCGGCTTTTTCCGGAGGCGGGGAGACTCGGCGCTCCTGGGGCTCGTCGGGGGGGCGGGGGTCCTGATCAAGCAGTTTTACGCCTTTTATTTCCTGGCCGTCGTCGGCCCTTTGGCCGGGGCCGTCTGGCTCCGGGAGTTCGCGCGCCTGCGCCGGGGCGGTCTCGGCCGCGTGCGCTCCTTCCTGGAACCGACCTCCCGGCGGAGCCATCTGCTCGCCTGCGCGGGCCTGGTTCTGATCCTGGGGCTCCCCTACTACCTCGTCCACGGCCGCGAGCTGCGGGTGGTCTTCGATTACGGGGAGATCACCGGATATTGGACCCCGGTCGCTTCCCGCTGGAGCCTCCCTTTCTGGACCTGGTACCTGGAAGCCGTCCGGGGTTTGATCGGCTGGTTCCTGAGCGGAGCCTTCCTGGCGGCCCTGGCGGTCCTTTTGGCCCGTTTCCGGGTCCGCTACCTGCCCCTCCTGGTCTGGATCCTGGGGGGCTACCTCGCCGTCTCCTGGTTCGAGGCGAAACTGCCCCGGTACGCTTCCGCCCTGCTGCCGGCCCTGGCCCTGGTCACGGCGGTCGGGATCGTCCGTATCCCCCGGCGGAGCTGGCGCCGGGCCGCGATCGGCCTCCTGGCCGCCGGCCAGGTCGCGGGTTTCCTCTGGAGCAGCTGGGGCATCCGCCTCGCCCCCGCGCCCGCCTGGCTGCGGGGGGAACTGACCGACGAACGGTTTTACGAATCGATGTTCTACTGGGACAAGCCGCCGGAGCGGGCCGGAGACTGGCGGGTGGAGGAAATTCTCGCCGCCGTCGAACGCAACGCGTCCGGAAGGAACGTCAAGGTGATGGTCGTTCCCTACCTGAAGAACTTCTTTCCGGAAACCTTCGCCGCCGCCGCCGCCGGGAGAGGCCTCGACTACAAGTTCGACGGTCCCGGGAGCCCTTTCCGCGGCTTCAACTTCCGGTTTCTCCTCGACGCCGACTACATCGTCAGCAAGGACGGGGAAACGACCCGGGACGACCTGGAACGCCTGGAATACGTGGCCCCGGCCGCGGAACTGGTAGCCGCGCCGCCCCCCGCCTTCGCCGCCCGCCACGAACTCATGGGGGTCTTCCCGCTCCCCGACGGCACCGACGCCCGGCTCTACCGGAGGTGCGCGCCTCTCGCCCCGGAGGAACAGGCCGAAACGGTGCGGGCGGTCCTGGCCGTCGACCCCGACCACGTCTGGGCCTGGAACGCCCTGGGGGAGGCGCTGGTGGAGGCGGGCGACGGGGCCGGCGCCCGGGAGGCTTTCGCGGAAGTGGTCCGCCTCGATCCGGAGTGGACCGGGGGCTACCTGGGCCTGGGGAGGGCGGAGTTGGAGGCGGGGAACCTGGAGGAAGCCCGTCGCTGGATCGATTCCAGCCTGGAGCGGACGCCGGAGTGGCCGTACGCCCGCTTCGTCCTGGGCCTGCTCCTGGAACGGGAAGGAAAGCCGGCCGAGGCCGCCCGCGAATTCCGGTTCGCCCGCGATCAGGGGAAGTGGGGGCTGCCCGAAAAAGCGGAAGCGGCCCTGCGGAGGATGGGTTATGCGGATTGACGCCGGCTGGCTGGTCCTGGCGGCGCTGGCGGCCGGCTGTTCCCGGGGCGCCCCCGAGCCCCGGGCCGGGCGCCCCGCGGCCACGGCCGACAAACTGCGGGGGTACTCCCAGCGGGCGGTTCTGGATAAGCTGGGAGGCAACTCCCGGAACGGATTCTGTTTCCGCTGCGACGACCGTCTGGCGACAGCGCGGATCAGTTACGACCCCGCTACCGGGGTGGCCGGGCGCTCCGCCCTGCCCGCCTTCGAGTTCGAGGGGGCGGACGAGCCGGCCCTGGCGCACCGCGGCCTCGAGGCCGGGGTCGAAGGCGGCCGCCTCGGATTCGTTTCCGCCGGGCACGGCTACCTGGTCACCGAAGGCGACCTCGATCTGCCCCGGGACCTCCTGGCCGAAGTCGAAATCCGGATGAAAACCGCTCTGGGAAAAGAACTCCGCCTGGGCTGGTCCACTCAGACCGGAAAGGCCTGGGTCGACGAGGAGCTGGGGGTGACGGCGGTCCCCCTGGAATCGGAAGAAGGGTTCCACGTCTACCGGATCGCCCTGGACAAGGTCCTCAAGACCAGGGCCGGGGCCGAGGACCGCATCCGCACCCTCTTTTTCGCCCCCGCCAACCGTTGCGGGGACCGGGTCGAAATCGATTACATCCGTCTGCTCGACGGGCGCGAACGCTACCGGCGCCGGGCGGTGGGGAGCGGGCGCGTCGCCGCGGGCGGCGTTTCCCGGCCGGCGATCTGGACCCCGGCGGCGGCTTCGCTTGCCTGGGACCTGCGGCTTCCGGAGGAAGAGTGCTCTTTCCGGGGGGCGGCCGGATTCCTCTTCGGCGGGGAGGCGGCGGCCGAGTTCAGGGTTCTGGTCGACGGGGAAACCGTCCGTTCGCTGCGCGTCGAGGGCGGCGGGGGATGGACGGAGATCCCCCCCCTTTCCCTGGGCCGGTGGCGGGGGAAAACCGTCACGCTGGCCCTGGAGACCTCGGGGGACGCCCCCGGCGTCGCCGTCTGGGCCAACCCCGCCGTCGCCGCGGCCCCCCGGAGCCGGTTCAACGTCGTCATCTTCCTGGAAGACGCCCTCCGCGCCGACCGGCTCGGCTGCTACGGCTACGGGACCCCGACTTCCCCGCGAAAATCGGAACTGCTGGCCGGCGGCGGGGTCGTCTTCGCCTCCGCCGTCTCCCAGGCGACCATGACCCGGCCCTCCTGCCCTTCCCTCATGACCTCCCTCTACCCCAACGCCACCGGGGTCCTCACCTTCCGGGACCGGCTCCCCCCGGAATACCTCACCCTGGCCGAGATCATGCGCGAGCAGGGTTTCGCCACCGGAGCCTTCGTCCAGAACGTCGCCGCCGGCACCGCGGCGGGCCTCGACCAGGGGTACTGCGAGTTCTACGATTCCGAGCGGGTCTTCTCCCGCCCCCGGGACCTCTTCGGGGCAGCCTTGGAAAGCTGGCTCGACCGCCACGCCGACTCCAACTTCTTCCTCTACCTCCACCTTCTCGACCCCCACGGCCCCTATAATCCGCCCCCTCCGTTCGACGCCGCTTGGCGGGAGTACACCGGCCCGCGGACCCCCGTCGCCGGAAACCGCCCCGGTCTCGTCCTCGACCCCCCCGGCGTGGTCGCGCCCTCCCGGGAGGGCCGGAACCTCCGCTACGACGGCGAGGTCGCCGACAACGACTACTGGTTCGGCGTTTTCACGGAGATGCTCAAAACCAGGGGGCTCTGGAACGACACCCTGATCGTCTGCCTGGCCGACCACGGCGAGTTCCTGGGCGAACGGGGCCGCTGGGGGCACCACCCTCCGGGCCTGGCGCCCGTCATCCACGTGCCCCTGCTCTTGTTCTACCCCGCGCGCTGGCGGGAAAAGATCGAGGTCGAAACCCCCGTCCAGCTCCTGGACGTCATGCCCACCGTCCTGGAACTGGCGCGGGTGGCCTCGGCCCCCCTGGTCATGCAGGGGGATTCGCTCCTTTCCCTGATCGACGGAGACGCCGCCGAGAAGGAGCGCTGGGCCCGGCGCCCGGCGATCTCGGAAGAAGTCAGCGGGCTGGGCGGCCGGGTCCCCGACGATCCCCTGGGTTCGGTGGTGACGGGCGGGCGGCACTATATCTTCTCCCGGCGGCTCGGCGCCGGCGATGAGGAGCGGCGGACGATCCGCACGCTGGCCTGGCCCGGCGACGCGCCGGCGCCGGGCGCCGACGGAGGCGGTGCGGCGCGGGCCGAGAGCGTGCTGCGCGACCTGGCCCGGGCCAACCGCATGATCCGGGAAAGCATCCGCGGGGGGGCGCCGGCGAAAACCGAAGCCGTCTCGCGCCGGGACCCGGAAACCGACCGCCGGCTGCAGGCGCTCGGCTATCTCCAGTAGGATCCGCCCCGCCTCAATGTTCCGGCGGAGGCGGGAGCCGGTAGATGTCGACGACCCGGCCCAGCCGGCCGCTCGGGCTCGCGATCAGCTCGCCCTCCCGGTCGATCCGGGAGTAGCGCTCCCGGGCGTGGGGCCAGCGCCGGGAATTGCGCTCGATCGCCCGGCGCTGGTCGCGGCTCAGGACCAGGTAGCCGCAGCCGCGGCGCGAATAATACTCCAGCGGCTTGGAGACGATCCGGTTCCAGGAGGTGTCGAGGAGCCGGTATCTCCCCCCGTCCAGCTGGTGCAGCGGCGGGCAGAAAGCCTCGTAGGCGATGCACGACCCGGCGGGGACGTTCTCTTCGATCCACTCCCGGGCCGTGGTGCGCGCGTCGGGCTCGTTCAGCTCCAGGGCGGTCCTCAGCGATCGGGCCGCCGGGAGCGCCGCGACCGCCGCCGTCGCCGCCCAGAAAAAGAAACGGGCGCGGGCCGGTCGGCGGCGGAAGAGGATCTCGGCCAGCTTCTCCAGGAAGCGGGCCGCCAGCAGCGCGGCGAACGGCAGCAGGTAAAACATGTAGCGGGGGAAGCGGAGCGAGTGGGAAAGAATCCCCAGGACGTAGAGGAGGGGAAAGAGGAGGAGGAGGACGGTCTCGCGCCGGCGCTTCCGGGAGAGCGCCCCCAGGCCGGCGACGGCCAGGAGGGGAACGGCCGCCCCCCCGCAGGCGGTGGGGAGAACCCGGCCGAAATACCAGCCGATCTTGGCGGGGACGACCAGCCCCGGATAGCCCGCGGTCACGAAGCTGCTCTGTTCCGCGAAGTCCCGCGCCGCCGTCCCGACGTCGAGAAAGAGATAGGGCGAACCGGCGAACATCCCCGCGGCGAAGAGCACCGGGGCCAGCAGGTAGAGGGGAAGGCGTCGGGGCGCGGCGGAGACGCTCCAGATCCAGGCGAGGAAGGCGGGAACGGCGGCGGCCAGGGCGACGTATTTCGTCGCCGTGGCCAGACCCGCCAGGAACAGGGCCGCCGCACCCCAGGCCGGGCCGGCGCGGCGGGAGCGCAGGGCGCAGTAGATCGTCCCCAGGACCAGGGCCAGGGCCATGGCGTCGGTCCGGGCCAGTCGGCACTGCTGGGCGAACATGGGGAAGACGGCCAGGAAGACGGCCGCGGCCAGGGCCCCGGCCGGGCCGTACAGGGACCGGTAGATCCCGTAGAGGGCGAACAGGGACACCGCCCCGAAGATCGAGGAAAGGGTCCGGCCGGCCACGATCGGAAAGGTGGGGTTTCTCCGGTGGACGGCGATGAACTCCGCCCGGTCGGCGTAGCGCCCGGTCCAGGCGCCGATCCGATAATCGGCGTAGAGGGGAAGCCAGACGGCGTACATGAACGGCGTCCCCGGATGGTAGAAGGCGTGGGGGTTGAAATCACCCCGCATGAAATGTTCCAGGGGGGGAACGGTGAAATAGAGTTCGTCCAGGTTGTAGACGAAGGGGAGGTCGACGTCGACCTTCCAGAGCATGAACCCGAAAGCGAGCAGCGCCACGGCGATCAGGCCCCACCGCCGGGGGGGGGCAACTCCGTCGCGCCGGGCCGCGCGCCCGGGGGAGACGCCGGAAACCGGGGAAGCCTCCGTCGGAGTTATCGTTCGCCGGCGCATGAGAGGTAATCTATCGCCCCCGTCGGGCCCGCGCCATATTTTTCCCCGGGGAAGGGCGCTCAGGGGGCGATCAGGGGAAGGATCGCCCGGGCGGCGTTCTCCGCCAGCATCCGGTTCCCCTCCGCCGTGGCGTGGCCGAAGTTGCCCCCGAACTGGTCCCAGAAATAATACTCGAACCCGTGGCGGGCCATTCCTTCCCGGAACGAGGCTTCGTTGTCCACGAAGACCACCCCGGGAGCGGCCCCGCCCACGGCGGCTTCGAGCCGGGAGAGCGGGCGCATGGGGTACTGCATGCAGATCAGGGGGATTCCTCGGCCGCGCACGATCTCGCGGAGCCGGCGGTAGTTCCGGACCATGGCAGCGTTGAGGCCGCCGGAACGGCTCTCCAGGGCCAGGGAGGAACAGGCCCGAGCTTCTTCTTCGTCGCCGAGGGCGGTGTGGCAGGCCGCCAGCAGCCTCAGCACCGCCGGGTTGGCGGGATAGCGGCGGCGCACCTCCTCCAGGACCGCCACCGCTTCGTCTCCGCTGCCGCGGGCGAGGAGGGCGAAAACATAGGCGTGAAGGCTGGAGAAGGGATCGGCCTCGAAGGCCGTCCGGTAGCAGCGCAAGGCTTCTTCCGGCTTCCCCTGGAGTTGGCGGATCCTCCCCATCTCCTTCCAGGCCCGGGGGCAGGCGGGATCGACCGCCAGCGCCCGCCCGACCAGCTCCTCGGCGCCGCCGAGATCGCGGTTGCGCCGGAGCCCCTCAGCCAGAACCAGGAAGGCGTCGGGACGACCGGGGTCGAGAGCCGCCGCCCGTTCCAGGGCCGCCCGTTTCAGCCCGTAGAGCCGGCGCAGCCCCAGCTCATCGGCCGCGGCCAGCAGATGGTCGTACCCCCCGGCGGGGTCGAGCTCCACCCCCCGCTCTCGAACCTCTGCCGCTTCCCGCCACCGGCCCCGCCCGATCAGGAAAAAATCTTTTTGGAACCAGGCCGGGGCCGAGTCCGGCGCCGAAGCCAGCGCCCGGTCGAGGAGGCGTTCCGCCGCTCCGGGGTACCCGCTCTTGTCCGCGGCCTCCGCCGCCCGGAGCAGAACCGAAACCGGGTCGGAAGCGCGGGCCGCCGCCGCCCGGAAAGACCGGGCCGCGCCGGCCCGGTCCCCCGCCGCCGCCAGCGCTGCCCCCCGCTCGGCCAGGATCCCGGGGTCGCCGGGATTCGTTTCCAGCACCCGGGCGTAGGCGGCGGCCGCTTCCGCGGAGCGGCCCATCCGGGCGCACCGGGCGGCGTATTTCTCCCAGTTGCGCGGGCGCCGCCCCCCCGCCGGATTCCCGGGACCGGCCGGGGGCGCGCCGAACATCCGGCACCGGAGCCAACGGCCGAGCTTGACGATCCTGAGATCGGAAAAAAATCCGCTTTCCTCCCCGGGAACCGGGCAGAACACGTCCCCGCGCCCGTCGTTGATCCCCATCATGGCCACCACCAGGTCGGGGCGGTAGCGGTCGAGGTTCTCCTCCAGCTCGGCAAGAATCATGGCCGTGTTCGTCCCCGGCACCCCCTTGTTGACCACGGCCACCCGCCTTCCCTCCAACTCCCGGTCGAGGATCTTTTCCAGTTGGCGCGGGTAGGAATCCTCTCCGCCCAGGGCCGTGGTCGATTCGCCCAGGCAGAGGATGACGAACGATTCCCGGCCGGCCAGGGATTCCCGGTTTTCCCGTTCCTGGAGCCGGACCGCGACCAGGCCGGCGGCCCGCATCCCCAGCTCGATCAGCACCGCTCCCAGGACCAGGCCCAGCAGCACCAGCAGCAAGCGTCCCCACCGCTCCTTCTTCTTCACCAGAGCCTCCTGTTCGGCCCGGGACGGGGCCGAGGCGGGGAGGGCGAACGCGAGCCGAATTTAAAATATGCGGTAGACATCGATCCGATTCTGGCCGGATTCGAAGGAAGCTACCCGGGGGCGACGCTCCAGCTCCCGGTAGCGGCGGGCCGCCTCCGGCCAACGCTCCGGCCTCTCCAGAACCATGGGCTTGTAGAACCCGTTGACGATCAGGTAGCGGAACCCCCGGCGTTCGTAGAACTCCAGGGGCCTCCAGACGATGCGGTTGCACTTCATGTCGAGCAGCCGCCAGCGGCCGCGGTCGAGCTGGTCGAGCGGCGGACAGCCGAACTCGTAGGCGATCCCCTCCCCCGGGGGTACCGTCTCCTCCAGGTAGCGCCGCGCCGCGGTCCGGGCGTCCTCCCCGACGGTCTGCGTCCGGTCGCGGAGCGTCTGGGCGAGGGGAAAGATCCCGACCAAGGCCGTCAGCAAAACGGTGACGGCGGCGGTCCCGCCGCGGCTGCGGCCCAGGATCTCCCCCGCCCGCGCCGTCCCGACCCCGGCCAGAACGGCGACGAAGGGGACGACGTAGACCATGTAGCGGGGGTTGCGCAGGGCGGCGGGGACGAGGGCGAGAAGATACAGGACGGGAAAGACCAGGAGCACGGTCAGGCGGCGGCGCGAGCGTCGCCAGGCCGCGACCGCCCCCGCCAGGGCCGCCGCGGCCACCGCCAGGCCGCCCGCGCCGTAGGGAACGGTCTCTCCTAGGTAGAGAGCGGCCGCCCGCGCCGCCGAGACCGGGGGATACTGGAGGTAGTAGCTGGAAGACTGCACCCGGAACGCCGCCGCCGCCGAACTCCAATCGAGTACGACGTAAGGAGCGCCCAGGAAGAATCCGGCGAAAAAACCGGCCAGGACGGCAGCGGCAGCCGGCAGCCGGCTCCGGCCAAGGGCGGTCGTTTCCCGGAGAAGGGCCGCGGCCAGGGCCGCCGGAAGAACGGCGGCGGAGGTGTATTTGGTCGCCGCCGCCAGGCCCGCCAGGACTCCGGCGGCCGCGCCCCAGCCCCGGGAGCGCCGGAGCAGCGCCAAGGAAGCGAAGACGGCCAGGAGAACCAGGAGGACTCCCAGGGAATCGGTCCGGAAGACGCGGCTGTACTTGACCGGCATCGGCGCCAGGGCGAAAAAGAGCGCGGCCGCCAGGCCGGCGCGGACGCCGGAAAAACCGCGGGCGATGCCGAAAACGGCCGCGATCGCCCCCAGGCCCGCCAGGAGGCTGACGCCGCGGGCCAGGAGCCAGAAGGGGGCCGGGTCACAGTCGAAGGAAGCGATGAAGGCCTCGCGGCCGGGTCCGCCCGCGAGCCGGCGGTAGCCTTCCAGACCCGCCGCGGCCAGGTACATCAGGGGCGAACCGGGGTGGTAGAACCGGTGCGGATTGAGATCGCCGCGCAGGAGATAGTCCAGGACCGGGCGGAGGTTGGCGGTCTCGTCGGGGTTGTAGGCGAAGGGGAGGTCGCGCCCGAACCCGTCCAGGCGCAGCAGGGCGCCGGCGACGACGACCCCCCCCAGCAGCACGGCCGCCGCGGTTCTGTGCCGGATGCCGGTCATTCCCCGATCGTCCCCCAGATCGCCAGGGACCCGGAAATTTCGCGAAGGAGCGGAACCTTCTCCAGGACGTCGCTGGCCCGCGCCGCGCGGTCGACCCAGCGGGCGGGAAGGGCGGGATGGAGAAAATCGATGTTGCGGACCCGGGCCTTTACCCCGGGGATGGCGTTGAGACGGCGGCCGAGGCGGCCGCGGAGGAACGCGGTCTCGTCCGGGGTCCCCTCCAGGCGCGCCTTGACCCAGGGGATCTTCTTCTCGATCAGGATCTGGGGGTTGAGAAGGTTGGGCTCGGAAAAGAAGAACCGGCCCCCCGGGCGCAGCACCCGGGCGATCTCGGCGAACGCCGGCGCCACCGGGACGTGGTGGAGGATGGAGACCCCGAAACAGATGTCGAACGCGCCCGTCCGAAAGGGGATTTTCCCGATATCGGCCACGCAGAATCCGAATCCGGGGTCGCCGGCGAGATCGAGCGCGGCGTGGGCCACGCAGGGGGCGGTCAGGTCGAAGGCCCGGACCTCCAGTCCCAGTCCCCGCAGGCGGGTGGTGAATTCGCCCGAACCGCAGCCGACTTCCAGCAGCGTCTCCCCGGGGCGGGGGCGGATCAGTTCCCGGAAGAGAGCCATCTTCTTTTCGTCGCGGCGGCGCCCGGCCGGGGTCGTTCTCCCCCACCAGGTGTGCCCCGTCTCCCGGAAGAGGCGATCGAAATGTTGCCGTTCGTTCGTCACCGGCGGTTTACTCACTACGTAGCCATACAAAAAAAAGATTAACCACAGAGGACACAGAGAGCACAGAGAGTTTTAGGGGGTGAAGGCCGGGTAAAGATGCCGTCCGGCGGACAGTGGAAGCCATGACCCTCCCCCAATCTGCGAAATTTTCTTCCCTCATCTGTGAAACCTGCCTGCCGCAGGCAGGTCTGTGGTTCTCCCTTTCCCCATCTGCACAATCTTAGTTTTACCATGAAGGGCATGAAGAGGAAGAGAAGGGGGAGAGGTGGGGGCCTCTATGCTCCATGCTCTATGCTTCTCATCACATGTAGGACATGTAGGGGAAAAGGGTTCGGGGTTCGAAACTGGAATTTTACCATGAAGGACATGAAGGGGGAGAGTGAAGGTTCAGGGTTCAGGGTTCAGGGTTCAGGGTTCAGGGTTCAGGGTTCGGGGCTCGGAGTTCAGGACGGCCCCCCAATTCAAACTTTCCCCCATCAGAGTTAATCAGAGTAATCAGGTGCAAAATCCCTGCTTTTTCTCTGCTCTTTCCCCATCTGTGTAATTTGAGTTTCCTAATCCGTGAAATCTGTGGACTCTTTCCCCATCTGCGTAATCTTAGTTTTACCATGAAGGACATGAAGTTCATGAAGGGAAGAGGGTTAGCCACAAAAGGCACAAGAGGCACAAGAGGCACAAGAGGATTTTACATTAAGGGGGCAAGGTAGGGGGCTCCTGAATACTGAATTCTGTATTCTGAATTCTTTCCCTCTTATGCTCCATGCCCTATGCCCTATGCTTTCTCTACCATGAAGGACATGAAGTTCATGAAGAGGGATGAAAGCTATGCTCCATGCTCTATGCCCTCTGCTTCTCTCCCCTGAACCCCGAACCCTGAACCCTCCCCCCCCTCCCCTCTACAGCCGGAACTTGAAGCGCTTCAGGGCCACCAGGCACATCCGGAGCATGGTCCACCCGTGGGAGAACCGGCGTTTCATCTTGGTCTCGCCGCTGACGCGCTCGACGTAATGGATGGGCAGGTCGACGATCTTCATTCCCAGTTTGCAGGCGGAGAAAAGAAGGTTGAAGTCGCCCCAGCTGTCGTACCCGAAGAACCCGAAGTACCGTTTCATCCTCAGGTAATCCTCCCGGAAGAAAACCTTGGTCCCGCAGAGGGTGTCCTTGATCCTCTGGGAAAGCAGGTAGCTGAAGGCCAGCCCGAAGAGCTTGTTCCCCACGATGTTGAGCAGGCGCATCGCCCCCTTTTCCATCTCGTAGACCAGGCGGCAGCCGTTGACGAACTCCCCCTTCCCCGTGACCAGGGCGTTGAAGAAGAGGGGGAGCTCCTCGGGCATGACCGTGGCGTCGGCGTCTAGGATCATGAGGACGTCGCCGCCGGCCGCCGCGAACCCCGCCTTGACCGCTTCGAACTTCCCGCGCCCGGGGCCCGACACCAGCACGATCCTGCGGTCGGGGTGGGCGGCGCGGAGGCGTTCCACTTCGGCCGCGGTCCCGTCGCTGGAGCGGTCGTCGACGAAGACGACTTCGGTCCCGGCGCCCATCTCCGGGATCCGCTCCAGAACGTTGCCGACGTTGCCGACCTCGTCCTTGCAGGGCACCACCACCGAGCAGCGGGCGGTGCGGGCGAGGCCCGCCGGCAGCGGCCGGGCGATGAAGGCGTTGACGAAACAGAGGTGGTTGAACAACGGCAGCCGGGCCAGGAAACGGTTGAGAAAGAAGGAGAGGCCGGGAACGCCGAACGGCAGCAGCAGGGCGGTATCCTTGCGGACCAGCTCGAAGCCGGCCAGGTAGAGCAGGTTGGAGATATCCGCCGGCGAAAGCCAGTTCTGGTTGGGCTGCCGGATTTTCATGCCCAGGCGCTCGGCCAGCTTGACCAGCGGTTCCCAGAGGTGGTTGTAGTAGACCACCACCAGGCGCGTCGAGGGGCGGCAGAGGGGGAGCAGGTTCTCGAAGGCCTTCTGCACGTCGACGATGTCCCCGATGACGTTGACCATGAGGATGTAGTCGAAGGCCCGCTTGAGGGGGGGGAGGAACTCGACGTCCGCGACCATGAACTCGGCTTCGGGCACGTTCCGGCGGGCTTCCTCGATCATGCCCGGGCTGAAGTCGATCCCCAGAGCCGAGGCGAAGTCCAGGCGCGAGAGCAGAAAGCCGTTTCCGCACCCGATCTGGAGCAGGTCCCGGCCCGGTTCGATCAGGAATTCGAGCAGCCCCGCCAGTTCGCGGTAATAGTACCGGTTGCGGGAGATCCACCGGGCCCGGCTGGGCGCCAGCCGGTCGTAGAGCCGCCGGGTGGACTCCCGGCGCGACGCATGAACATCTTCGCGGATTCTCCCCTCCATCTTCTCCGCTCCTCCCGCCGGGACGGCCGGGCCGGGGCGTCCCCTCATTCCTGGCGGGCCCACGCCTGGAAAAACGCGAACATGACCGCCAGCAGCAGGACCAGGGCCGCTGCCGCCACGGTGTTGACCAGGACCAGGGGCCGCACCGGTTCCTCGGCCACGACCGCCCGGGTCCGGATCACGGTGTTTTTGGTCAGGTCGATCAGGTTCTGCAGGTTGGAGATCCGGTCCTTGTAGTCCTGTATTTTTTCCTCGGCTTCCCCGATCGCCAGGTTGGCTTCGTTGGTTTCCTTGCGCAGCTCGATGATCTGTTCCTTCATCGAGTTGAGGGTGGATTTGAGGAAGAGGGCCTCGGTCCTCTCGGTGGCGGCGAAGTCGATCCCGTCCAGGCGCCCGGTGTAGTCGGCGACTCCCTCCTCCACCAGGGCGATGGATTTATCCAGCCCCTGTTTGTATTCCTCCTGCCGCTCGATCAGCCGCGCGGCTGCGGCGATCTTGTCCCGCAGGCTGACGATCCGCTCCCGGAGCATGCGGATGCTGCTTTCGTATTCGAGGGTATGCTCCGCGATCAGCTGACCGGCCAGGGCCTCCAGCACCTTGACGTTGAACTCCGGGTCCCCGCCTTCGTAGGTGATCTTGACCAGGGGCGATTCCATGCGCTGGAAACGCGTGGTCTCCACGATCTGTTCGACCGAAAGATTGTCGGCCATCTGTTCCAGGGGCATTTTCAACCCCAGCTCGTCGCGGACCCGGGAGAGGAACGCCGGGCTGGAGAGGATCTGGACCGCCGACATGGGCTCCTCGATGCTCTGAGCCTCCACCTTGATGTTCTCCTCGGGGGGGATGAAGATCTCCCCGATCTCCACGATCAGGGAAGACTCGTAGACCGGGGGCATCAGCAGGCTGACGACCAGGGCCAGCGCTCCCGCCGCCAGGGCGGCTCCCACGATCATGACTCTGCGGGAACGGATGACGTTCCAGTAGACGGCGAAACCGGCCGAATTTTCCTTCATGATGTTTCCCTCGCTTGAGCGCCCGCGGGCGCGTGCCACGGAAAACGAGGATATGGCCCCGGCTGCGGCCGGTCAACCGCTAATGCCGCCTGGGGGGCGCTTCTCCTTGCTCTCCCCCGCCGCCAACGCCGGCGCCAAGGCCGCCGGGGCGCAGAGCAGGACGGCGGCGGGGTAGCCGTAGCGCGGCGCCCCGTGAAAGAGCAGGCCGTAGAAAATCAGGTGGCCCAGCAGCGTCAACGCCAGCGGCAGCAGCGCCCGCGGGTCCATCCGCCGGA
>DAOSXE010000019.1 GCA_035380285.1 bacterium
CGGACTACGACGGGGACGGGACCTGGGACTTCGCCGTCTTCCGCTCCGCCTCGGGCAAGTGGCTGGTCCGGGGGGTGACCTCTCCCTATTACGGCGCCTCCACCGATCTCCCCGTCACCAATCCCTGAGGGGGGGAAGCAGAGAGCATGGAGAGAAACCCCTCCGCCACGGACCCTGGGGAATTTTGCACCTGATTACTCTGATTAACTCTGATTGAGAGGGGAAAGAATCGTGGTTTCCATTGTCTGCCGAGAGGCATCTTCAGCCCGTCATCAAACCGTTAAAATCCCCTTGTGCCTCTTGCGCCTCTTGTGGCCAACCCTTTCCCCGTTTGTGCCTTTTGTGGCTAACCCTCCCCCTTCATGGCCTTCATGGTCGAGAAAGCATAGAGCATAGAGCTTGGAGCATAGCGAGATTGCTTCGTCGTCCCGCAAGACGCGGGGCTCCTCGCAATGACCTCAAATATTCCGTTCCTATGCTCCCCCGAAACCCTTTTCCTATCTGTGTAAACCTGCCTGCCGGCAGGCAGGCCTGCCTGCGGCAGGCAGGTCTGTGGACCGCTCCAGGGGGTAAGGCGGTGGGCCCGAACCCTGAACCCTCTCTCGGGCCGGCCGGGCTCCGGAGATGCGGGAGGATGAAACATGGTATAATTATTGCAGGAACGAAACCCGGAGCGCCCGGGGAGGTGTCTGGATGCACTGTCGGTATCTGCTCGTGGCCGCGGGATTATCGCTGGCGCCCGCCGCGGGCGCGGCCGGGTTCGAAGGCTGCCCGGTTTTCCCTCCCGACAGCTACTGGAACGTACGCGTGGACCGGTTGCCGGTCCATGCCGCTTCCGCCGCCTATATCGATACCATCGGGGCGGAGACCGGCCTCCATCCCGATTTCGGTTCCGGGACCTGGGAAGGAGGGCCCATCGGCATCCCGTTCACGGTGGTCGGCGCCGCCCAGGCCCCCGTCGATATCCAGTTCGACTATGAAGACGAAAGCGATCCCGGGCCCTATCCGGTTCCTCCCGACGCTCCGATCGAGGGGGGCAGCGAATCGGACGGCGACCGGCATATCCTGGTTTGGGACCGGGACAACTGCGTTCTCTACGAGATCTATTATGCCTGGCCCCAACCCGACGGGAGCTGGCTGGCCGGATCGGGGGCCGTCTTTCCCCTCAACGGCAACGAGCTTCGGCCGGACGGATGGACGTCCGCCGACGCCGCCGGTCTTCCCATATTCCCGGGTTTGGTGCGCTACGACGAAGCCGCCTCGGGGGAGATCCGGCATGCCCTGCGCTTCACCGCCCCCCATACCCGCGATGCCCATGTCTGGCCGGCGCGCCACGACGCCTCCGCCCTGAGCGGCTCTCAATATCCGCCCATGGGGCAACGGTTCCGCCTCAAGAAGAGCTTCGACACCTCCTCGTTTTCGCCGATACCGCGGACCATCCTGGAGGCGATGAAGACGTACGGCATCGTCTTGGCCGACAACGGCTCCGCCTGGTACATCTCGGGCGCGCCCGACGAACGCTGGGACAATGAAATCCTGGCGGAGCTGCGCCGGGTCGAGGGCGCCGATTTCGAGGCGGTCGATTGTTCGTCCCTGATCGTCGACGCCGACTCCGGAGCCTGCCGGGGGGCGAGAAAGTCGGCGGCCAAGCTCGATTTCAACGGCGACTCCACCGCCGAGTTCGGACTTTTCCGACCCGAGACCGGATTGTGGATCGTCCGGGGAGCGACCCGGTTCTACCTGGGAACCGAAAACGATCGACCCGTGCCGGGCGATTTCCGCCGCGACGACCGCCAGGAGCCCGCCGTCTTCCGGGGGACAAACGGGCTTTGGGCGGTGAGGGGATGGAGCCGTTTCTATTTCGGGGAAGCCGACGATCTTCCGCTTCCCGGAGTCTACGACTCCTCGGGAAGGTTCCGGGCCGCGGTATTTTCTCCGGAGTCGGGCGCCTGGAAGATCCGGGGGATAAGCCGCTTCCATTTCGGCCGCTCCGGCGACATCCCGCTTCCCGCCGACTACCGGGGTGAAGGAGAAGTCTGCCCGGCGGTGTTCAGGCCCGGCGACGGTCTCTGGCTCGTCAGGGGCTTGAGCCGTTTTTATTTCGGGCACGAGGGCGACGTCGCCTTCGTTTTCGATCAGGACGGGGACGGGACTGCGGACCCGGCTCTTTTCCGGCCGCAGACGGGCTGTTGGGTCCTGCGGGGACGAACTCGGTTTTATTTCGGCTCCACCGGAGACGCCCCGGCCGCCGCCGATTACGACGGCGACGGGAGCGGGGATCCCGCGGTCTTCCGCGGCGGCACCGCTTCCTGGTTCTGGCGGGGAACGACCAGGTTCTGGTTCGGCAATCCCTCCGATACCCCCTTGGGCGGAGTCTGATGGCGGGAAGGAGCAGGTTGCGGTATCTCCCGCCCGTATTTCTGCTGCTTTTGGGCGTTCTCTTCTGCCTTTACCTGCTTTTCTCGCCCGCTCCCGAGTCACTGCCGGATTCGGCCGAGCGGCGGCCCGTATGGTCGTGCGAACTCAGCCTGGGCACCGGCCTCCACGGGGAGGAAGCCGCCGGCGGCGCTCGAAATTTTTCCGCCGGGGAGAAGATTTATGCCCGGTTTCTGGTCCGGGGGCTCGAACCCGGACCCCACCGGATCGATTTCCGCTGGTACGGTCCCGGAGGAGAAGAGAGGGAGAGGTACACCCAAACCCTGACATCGAACGGGGGAACCTACCGCTGCCGTTCCTGGATCGTGGTCACGGCCGGCGCGGGGGAGTTGTTCGGGGATCTCTGGCCCTTCTCCGGGAAACTGACCGGGCGCTGGGAAGTCGAAGCCAGTATCGACGGCACGGCGGCGGCCAGGAAGTGGTTTGATGTGGCCCCGGAGACGTGATATAAACGCATACATTCACCAGCGGAAAGGGGATCACATGCGCACGATCGAATTGAAGGCGGGAACGATCCTGGCTCTGGTCCCGCTGCTGCTCGCCTCCTGCGGCGGCAGCGGGAGCGGGGGGAGCAGCGACGGTTACGTCAAATACAAGGCGGAAACCGCCGATCCGGAAACCGGCTGCCAGATGAGAATCAAGTACAACGATTCCGACGGCGACGAAAGGACGCGTTACGCGGACGCCCCGGGGCCCTGGGATTACTCGTTCTACGGCAAGGACGGGGACCACCTCTACCTCGAGGTAAAATCCAACGATTGTCAGGGCCAGGTGACGGCGTCTCTCTACCTGGACGGAACGCGCCTGAAGCGGATCACCCGGTTCACGGCCGAAATCGACGGATACCTTCGCCAGAACGAAGACGGCGAGTTTTATTTTGAAGACCAATCGCCTTGACGGAGCTCCGCCTCCGCGTGCGGCCGGAGTGGTGGAAATGGCAGACACTGGGGACTTAAAATCCCCTGCACCAAAAGTGCGTGCGGGTTCAAATCCCGCCTCCGGCATGGCGGCCGCCGGTCTTCTTTTCGGCCTGCTGCTGTTGTCCGTCCCTCTTTCGGGAGCGGGCCAGGAATTCGACAACTACGGCCAGTACGGGAATTACGGTCATTACAGCGTCGAATCGACCCAGGTCGAGATCATGCGCCAGGAATTGACCAGGAAACTGGACGAGATCGCCGCCTCCCTGGACCGGATCAACCGTACCCTGGACCTGCTCAAGCGCAAGGTCGACGAGTTGGACCAGCGCATAAAATAGGCGCCGACCGGAGCATGGTTCCGGAACGTATTCAACTCCTCCTGGCGGGCGCCATCCTGGCGTCGGCCGTTCCCGGCCACGCCCAGAGCGAAGCGCCTCCGGGAGGATTTTCCCGGATCGTCAGCCTCAACCCCGACTTTACCCAGTCCCTGGTGGATCTGGGAGCCGGAAACCGGCTGGCGGGGATAACCCGGTTTTGCCCGGCCGTTACCGGAGCGAGAACGGTCGGGGACCTTCGGGAGATCGACGCCGAAGCGGTACTGGCGCTGAACCCGGACCTGGTCCTGGCCACCCGGACGGGAAATTTCCGGGAGAGCGTGGATGCCCTGCGGCGGTTGGGGCTCCCGGTCCGGATCGTGGAGAGGCCCCGGACGCTGGACCAATTCGAGGATTACCTGCGGGAAATGGGGGCGCTTTCGGGGAGGGAAGAAGCCGCCGAGATCCTGTGCCGGCGGTTGGACCGCCAGCGGGAAATTTTCCGGAAGAGGGCCCAGAACGGTCCCCGGCCCCGCGTGTTCTTCGAGTTGGACGACTACCCGGTCTATTTCAGCGTCGGCAAGGAGACCATGATCGGAGAACTGATCGGCGTCTGCGGCGGGATCAACGTCTGCGAAGGCCTGGGAGAACCGTATCCTTCCCTGGACGCCGAACAGGTGGTGGCCCTGGCCCCGGATGTGGTGGTGGTTTCCATCATGGGAACGAACGGCGAGGCGGCCGTCCGCCGTTGGCTGGACTCCGGACTGGTCCCCGCCGCCCGCCGCGGGCGCGTCTACAGGGTCGATCCCGATCTGGTCTGCCGTCTCGGCGCCGGTCTTCTGGAGGGCATGCGGGAGTTGGCGGAGTGCATCCACCCGGAATGGAGCCCGGCGGGGGAGGACGGCGGCGGTGAAGAGTAGGGTTTCCCGGATCGTTTTCTGGTCGTTCCTGGCTCTGCTCGCGGCCGCCTCCATAGCGTTTTCCCTGGGGTCGGGAAGCATCGATATCCCTCCCCGGGGAATAGCCGACGCCTTGATCTCCCGGGTTTCGGGCAACGCCCCCGCCGGCAGAGGGGAATTGGTGGTGGTGGAACTCCGTCTTCCCCGGACGGTGGCGGCGCTGCTGGTCGGAGGCGCCCTAGCGGCGGCCGGAGTTCTTTTCCAGGGTCTTTTCCGCAACCCGCTGGTGGAACCCTACACGCTGGGGGTTTCAGGAGGCGCCGCCATCGGCATCAGCCTGGGGATCGTGCTCGGCGGGCCAGATGTCATGGCATTACGGCCACTGTTGGGATTTGCCGGGGGCGTGGCGGCCATCGCCGTCGTCTGGAAAATCGCCGGGAAAGGGGAGGGGACGAACCGCCTGCTCCTGGTGGGAGTGATGGTGTCGTTCATCAGTTCGGCCTTGATCATGTCCTTGCTGGCGGTCGCCGGGCTCGATCGTTTCCGGCCCGTGCTGTACTGGACCATGGGCTCCCTGGCCGGAACGGATCCGGTCCTGGTCGCGATTTTGGGCGGTCTGGAGGCCGTATGCCTGGTGTTCGCCCTGTCCCGGGCCTGGAAGTTGAACGCGCTGGGCGCCGGGGAAGAGATCGCCGCCGGTTTGGGCGTGGACCTGAGGCGCGAACGGCTGCTGGTCTTCGCCGTCGGCGCGCTGCTGGCCGGGGGCGCGGTCGCGGTGGCCGGGGTGATCGGTTTCGTCGGGCTTCTGGTTCCCCACGCCGTCCGGCATTTCACCGGACTCGATCATCGCCGACTCCTTCCCGCGGCGTTCCTGGCCGGGGGAACGTTCCTGGTGCTCTGCGACACCCTGGCCCGCACCCTCTTCGCCGACAGGGGCATCCAGTTGCCGGTGGGCGCGGTCACCGGATTGTCGGGAGGAGTGATTTTTCTCATGATCCTGGCGGGAAAAAACGGACGGGAACGATGACCTCGGCCGTCGTCCTGAAGCGGGTCCGCGCCGGTTATCCGGGCAGAACCGTGCTCCGCGAGATCGATTTCGAGGTCGGAGAAGGGGAGTTCGTGGGGATCCTCGGCCCCAACGGCTCCGGGAAAACCACGCTGGTCCGCGTCATCTCCGGCCGGATCGTTCCGGAAGCGGGGCGGGTCGATTGGCCCGGGGTATCCCGGAGCCGGAGTCTACCCCGGCACCTGGCGGCGGTCCCCCAGAATCCGGAAGTCGATCCCGCCCTGGACGTCCGCTCCCTGGTTATGCTGGGAAGGCTCCCCTGGTTCGGGCCCCTGCAGTGGAACCCTTCTCCGGCCGACCGGGCCGCGGTGGCGGACGCCCTGGACGTGACCGGCACGGCGGATCTGGGCGACCGCAGGATCGGAGAGTTGAGCGGAGGCGAGCGCCAGCGGGCCCTGCTGGCCATGGGCCTGGCCCGCGAGCCCGCCATTCTCGTTCTGGACGAACCTTCCCAGAACCTGGATATCAAGCATCGGATCGAGCTGTTCCGGCTCCTGCGGCGGCTGCGCCGAGTCCGGGGTAAGACGGTGATCGCGGTTCTTCACGATCTGAACCTGGCCGCCCTCTACTGCGACCGCCTGCTCCTTCTGCGCGCCGGCGTCATCATGGCCCAGGGGTCGCCGGCGGAAGTCCTGCGCGAACCGATATTGGCGGAACTTTACGGGATCGAGGTAACGGTGGCGGAGACGGAAAGGGGACCGGTCGTGCTTCCGCGCGATCCGGGAGTTGACGGATTCGAAAGCGCCGCCGTACCATAAAACGGTCAACCGAGGCTGGTACCGAAAATCAAGGAGGTCGGAAATGGCCCTCACCGTCAAAGGCGCGGTCTTCGACAACGACAACACCATCGCCAAGATATATCCGGATCCCAAGAGCTACTGGAAAGACGTTTTCCTGGAAATCGTCAAGGAATGCGGCGGGAAGGTTCCCCCGGGCCGGGAAGATGAGTTCATGCTCTCGTATTATATGGCCCGGGGGTTCGAGGAGAAACTGGCCGAAATCGGTCTGAAAACGACGTTCGAGGAATTCCAGGCGGGGAAGGGCAGGGTCGACGAACGGCTGCGCCTGGCCTACATCCGGGCCGGAAAATCGCGGCTTTTCGACGACGCGGTCGAATTCATCCGCTACCTGGAGAAGACGGGGATCGTTTACGGGGTGGCCACGTTCACCTCGGAACCGGTGGTGATGGCCGCGTTCGACCAGGTTCCCGGTCTCTACCGACCCTCAGGATTTTTCGGTTGGGACGATTCCCTGCGTTTGGGATACGAAAAGCCGGATCCCCGGATAGCCCGGACGGTGCTCTCCCAGCTGGGGGTGGAGCCGAAAAACGCGATCATGGTCGGGGACCGCCTCACCGACGTCGTCCTCGGCAACCGGGCGGGGATGACGACGTTCCTGGTCAAACGCCGCGACGAGGACGGCGACGCGCTGGTCGATTCGCTCGAGCGCGAGATCGAAGAGATCAAGAAGATGGGAATGGTCGAGGAGTTCTGCAAGATCCCCGATTATCAGGTTTCCAAGCTGACCGAAATCATTCCCGTGATCGAGGGATAAGGCGGAAGCGCCAGGGGTGTTCCAACCCCTCCCTGATTCCGACCCGGGGGCCCCGGACCACGTTCTCCTCGGGGCGGATCTCGCCCGCGGCCACATACAGCGTCCCATGGAGAGCGAGGTCGAGCCCGTTACAGGTCAGGTCGACGGACATGGCCTGGGTCAGCCGGCCCGGGCCCGAGGCCAGCGGATTTCGACCGCCCCGCCGGCCCTCCATAACCGCTTCTCCCCACGACGGCTCCAGGGCCCGAAGCAGGACCGCTCCCGCAGTTCCTTCCTTCTCCGTGACCACGTTGAGCAGGAAGTGGAACCCATAGCAGAAGTAGACGTAGGCGCGTCCCGGCTGCCCGAACATGATCCGGCTGCGGGGGGTGGGGCCGTTGCGGGCGTGAGAGGCGGGGTCTCCCGGACCGAGATAAGCCTCGGTTTCGACGATTCTCCCCGCGGTCACGCCCTCGGGAAGGCGGCGGACGAGAATTTTCCCCAGCAGTTCTTCGGCGACCCGAACCGTTCCCCGTTCGTAGAATTTCCGGGGAAGGGGCGTTGGGGGCGGGCCATCCGCGCCGTCCCCCCGCCCGAGGCGCCCCGCCCGGGCTTTCACGGTTTTTCCTCCCGCCGCCGCTCGAAGAGCGCCAGCAGCTCCTGGTGGGGGGTATGGGGGAAAAAGTCGAACGGCCGCCCCAAGACCGGCCGGTAGTCGTCGAAAAGTCCTTCCGCCTGCTCCGAGAAGGTGCGGGGGTTGCAGGAGGAATAGAGGATGAAGGGAGGCCGCAGCTCGCGGATCCGCTTGAGCACTTTTTTCCCGATGCCCGATCGGGGAGGATTGACCACCAGGAGTCCGAACCTGCCGGTCCAGTTTTCCCGGCGCTCGTACAGGACCTTGCGGGCATCGCCGGCGATGAATTCGACGTTGCCGGCGCCGTTGAGAACGGCGTTTTCCCGGGCGGTCTCCACCGCCGCCCCGTCCATTTCCACGCCGACCACCTCCCGGGCGCGGGGAGCCAGGAGGAGACTGATGGGGCCGATCCCGCAGAAGAGGTCGAGCACCATGCCGGGATCGGCCGCCGGCGGAAGGTCCCGGAGAACCCGGTAGAACCCCGCCACGGCGCGAGGGTTGACCTGAAAGAAGGAAAACGGGGGGATCTTGAACTTCAGGCCTTCCACCTCCTCCACCAGATAGCCCTTGCCGGCCAAAAGCGCCACCGAATCGGGAACGACCGCGTCTCCCGGCCGGTCGTTGATCGTGTGCAGGAGGGAAAGATCCGTTCCCGGAGGGAGGGCGGCGGCCAGGAGCCCCGCCAGCCGTTCGCCGTCGAAATCTCCCGAGGAGGTGGTGACCAGGTTGATCAGAAGCTGGTTCGTGAACTTGGTTTCGCGGACGACCAGGTTGCGCCAGAACCCCCGGTGCGTAAAGCAGCTATGGGCCGAAAGACCGCTCCGGCGGGCGAACTCGCGGACCGTCCCCACCACCGCCGGGGCCTTCTCCGAGAAAATCAGGCATTCTTCGAGGTCGAAAAGCTCCCTTCGACGGTCGCGGCGATGAAGACCGCAGATCAGGTCCGCCGCGGTCCCGGCAAAGCTGAACTCCATCTTGTTGCGGTAGAAATACGGAGAGGGGGAAGGGACGGCGGGAAGCAGCGCTCCCTCGGCCCCCCACGAGGAGAAGAGGCCGCGGCATTCGGCTTCCTTGGCCGCCACCTGCTCGGAATAAGGGATATCCTGATAACGGCACCCCCCGCAGGTGCCGTAATGCCGGCAGATTCGGCCAGGATCGGACATGCTCGCTTCCTTTCTCAATCGCGGTTTTATCCCCGCCCGGAGTAGGGTATAGTAACAAAAACGAACAAGGACCGACGACCATGGAAATCGAAGTTTTTACGCTCTGCGATGCCGCCACCGATTCTCGGGGCAAACTGAACATTCTGGGAACCTTCGACAGCATCTACGCTTCCGGATTCCCGATGGTCTTCCCCCGCTGCTCGATAGCCCTCAGGCTCCGCTACGCGGTGATCGAGGAAGGGGAGCACGCGGTAAAAATAACCATGCGCGGCCAGGAGGGGAAAGACGTCATCCCGCCCATGGAAGGTTCGTTTCATCTCAAAGTCATGCCCGAGCGGTTCAGCGCCGCCGCCAACCTGGTCTTGAATCTGGAACGGCTCCGTATCCCTCAGCCCGGAGAATACCTGATAGAGCTCTCCATCGACGGCGATCGGCTGCGGACGCTTCCGCTCAACGTATTTCAGAGCTCTCCCCGGGGGCCGGAGAGAGAGCGGGAGCAGTAAGGCGTGCCGGGCGGGGCGGCTCAGGACATTCCCGAACCGGGGAAGCTGCTCCTGGTCAAACTCGGCTCGATCGGCGACGTGGTGGAAACCCTTCCCCTGGCCAACCGGTTGCGGGTCGGCCTGCCCGGAACCGAAATCGGGTGGGTGATCGAGCCCAAGTCCTATCCGCTGATCGAATCCCACCCGGCGGTGGACCGCCCGATACTTTTTCGCAGGGGAGGGGGGACGGCCGCCCTGAGGGAAGCGGTCTCCCGTATTCGGGAATTTTCCCCGGACCTGGTCATCGACGCCCAACGCATCCTCCGCAGCTCCCTGTTTACGGTCCTATCCGGAGCGCCCCGGCGCCTGGGGTTCGACAGGGCGCGGACAAAGGAAGGGTCGTGGATGTTCACCAACCGCAAGCTTCCCCCGCGTCCGGGGTCGCGCCACATGGTGCTTCAATACCTGGAATTCGCCGATTACCTGGGAATTCCCGCTTCCGCCCCGGTCTTCGGCCTGACGGTCGCGGAAGAAGCCACAACCGCGGCGGCCCGCCTGCTGGAGGGCATGGGCGGGAGGTATCTGGTCTTCAACATCGGCGCGGCCAAGCCCGCCAACCGCTGGCCGATCCGGCACTGGGCCGAACTGGCCCGGGAGGCGTCGTCTCGAACGGGGATGCCCATAGCCGTCACCGGCGGCGCAGCCGATGGTGCGGCGGCGGCCGAGCTGGCGAAAACGCTTCCTCCGGCGATTCCCCTGAAAAACCTGGCCGGGGCCACCTCCCTGGCGGAACTGGTCGCCGTCCTGGCCGGCGCCGGAGCGGTGGTCTCCGGGGACACCGGGCCGATGCATATAGCTTCGGCCCTCGGGGTCCCGACCCTGGGGCTTTTCGGTCCCGCCGATCCCGGCAGAACGGGGCCGTTCAACCACCTGGACCTGGTGGTCCGTTCCCCGGCACCCTGCTCTCCCTGCGGGCGCCGGAGCTGCCCGCGCGACGACTGCATGGCCGCCATCTCCCCGGGCCGGGTCTGGAAGGAACTGGCGGCGGCGCTGGAGAGGGGGCGGGAACGGTGAACGGGGCCGGACGGCGGGGGCTGCTGGGGATGGACTCGGTCCGACTCGACCGGAACTGGACCTGTTTCTGCCCCTCGGAGCGCAGACGGCAGGCGCTGGCCGCCGCCGCCGCTTACGCGGAGGGGAAAGCGGCGCGCCTCGGGACGGGGCGGGGAACGACCTTTTCGGTCTCCACCCCCTTCGGCATGGTCGTTTGCCGGGAATACCGCCACGGGGGGATCCTGGCCGGATTGACGGGGGGGGTGTTTCGGGGGAAGAGACGATTTCTCCTCGAGGTGTCGGCACTGAATAAAGCCCGGGCCGCGTCGGTCGCGGTTCCCCGGGGAGTGGGGGTGCTGGTCAAAAACCTCGGAGCGGGTTTGACCCGGGGAATCCTCATGACGGAGTGGATCGAAAACGCCGGGGACCTGCTGACTCTCTTGCGGGAAGGAACCCTCACGGACGGGACCTTGCGAAAGATCGCCCGGGAAACGGGGCTCCAGGTGAGAAGACTGCACGACGCCGGTCTCCGTCACCCCGACCTTCATCTTAAAAACGTTCTTTATTCTCCGGCTTCGCCGGAATCCCCCGTCTGGCTGATAGACTTCGACAAAGCCGGCGCCGCCGGGGCGCTTTCGGAACGGGCGCGCGCCGCCGATCTGGCCCGGCTGTGGCGATCATGGGAAAAACTGAGAGAGAGCGGCGAAGGGCTGCCGGAGACGCTTCCCCGTCGCTTTCTGGCCGCTTACGCGGGAAAAGAAAGGAACCGTCTCCACCGGACGGCGGCGGAGATCGGCCGCAGGCGGTTGCGGATCGGGCTTTCGGCGCTGCGGTGGCGTTTCCTCCGCGCGCGGGGGAGACAACCGTACGCCCGCCCGCGGAATGCAACCGGGCCGGGAGGGAAAGGCTTTAAAACCCGCCCCGGGACCGAGGGCAAACGGTCCGATTCCGGGGCTTGATCGCGCCGGGTCCTGAGTTTATCCTGATTCGAACCTCCATTCCGGCGTACCGGGCGCGGTTCGAGGGGAGGCCGACGGGATCGACGCCGGGGGTTAGGCGGCCGCAGCGAGGCTAGGAACATGAGAGTGGCGTTTTGTATCGAGAATTTCGTGCCCGCCCGGGGCGGGGCGGAGCAGTACGTCAAGGATCTCTCCCTGCTTTTCTGCCGGGAAGGGCACGAGGTCACCGTCATCACCATGCGCAGCGACGTCGAACCCGAGGAGAAGCTAAGCATCCTCCGCGTGGGAATCCCCCGGCGGCCCAAGTTTCTGCGGACGCTGGTGTTCGCGTGGAAGTGCCGGAGCCTGGTGCGCAAGGGCGATTACGACGTCGTGCATTCCTTCGGGCGCACTCTGGGCATGGACGTATTTCAACCCCTGGGCGGGTCCCAGATGGCGGGGCTGGTAGGCAACCTCCGTTCCATCGATAATCCGCTGAAACGGTTCTTTAAGATACTGTGCTACATCTTCAGCTTCCGGCGTATCGCCTATTTCATCATCGAGAAGCTGCAGATGAAGACGGCCCGGGTAGTCGTGGCCATTTCGGGAATGGTCAAAAACGACGTTCTCCGCTATACCCGGTTGGGGCGGGGCAAAATCAGGATCGTCCGCAACGGGGTCGATCTGGAGCGGTTCCATCCCCGCAACCGCGAACTGTACCGGTCGGAAGTCAGAAACGGGCTCGGACTCTCGCCCGACGATATCCTCATCCTTTTCGTGGCCCATAATTTCAGGCTCAAGGGCCTGCGCCCGCTGCTGCAGGCGTTGGCCGTCATAACGGAAACCTTTCCGGAAAAACCGTTTATCCTCGGGGTGCTGGGGGAGGGGAAGAAAAAGCGTTTCCGCACCCTGGCCCGGAAATGGGGGGTGGAAGACCGGGTCAGGTTCATCGGGTTGAAAATGGACACGTCCCATTACTACGCCGCCGCCGATATCTGCGTCCATCCCAGTTTCTACGATCCCTCCGCGCTGGTGGTCCTCGAAGCCATGGCCAGCGGCATTCCGGTCATCACCACCATGTTCTGCGGAACTTCCGAGATTATCAGCGAAGGCAGGGAAGGCTATGTCGTCAACACGCCCAACGATATCGCCGACATGGCGGAAAAAATCATGATTCTGGCCGACCCCGAAGCCAGACGGCGGATGGGCCGCCAGGCGCGCTCCCGGGCCGAAGAAGCTCCGTACGTGAGGAACATGCAGGCGATCCTGGGAATACACAATGAATATTGCCGCCCTCGTTCCTGACCGGGAGGCTCCCAGCAGCCGCTACCGGTTGGTCCAGCTGATCCCGGCCCTGGCCGGGCGCGGAATCGGGCTGAAGGTCCTCGAACTGGAACGGGCACCGCGCGCTCGGCGGCGGCAAATGGCGGACCTGGCTTCCTTCGACGCCGTGATCCTCCATCGGAAACTCCTCACCCGGGGGGATTTTTCCCGTCTCCGATCCCGGGTACGGCGCCTGGCCTTCGACTTCGACGACGCGGTACTCTTCCGGGATTCCAACCGCGGCCGGTTCGAATCCAGGACCCGCCGCCGGCGCTTCTTTCGCGCCGTCCGCGGGGCCGATCTGGCGATCGCCGGGAACGAATATTTGGCATCCCTGGCCTCCGAGGCGGGCGCGGCCTGCCGGATTCTTCCCACCGTGCTGGATCTCTCCGGGCTCCCGGCTCCGGACCTCCGGGACCGGGGGGAGACTATCGGCTGGCTGGGCACCTCTTCCAACCTGATCTACCTGGCGGATATCGCCGAGGCCCTGGCCCAGGCGGTTTCGTCCGCTCCGGGAAGGCGCCTGGTGGTCGTCTGCGACCGGGACCCGGAACTGCCCGGTTTGGACTACGAATTCCGACGGTGGTCGCCCGCGGTCGAACGCAACGCGTTGGCCGAATTCGGGGTCGGGATCATGCCGCTGCGCGACGATCCCTGGACGCGGGGTAAATGCGCGTTCAAGCTCATCCAATACGGCGCCGCCTCCATCCCGGTGGTCGCCAGCCCAGTGGGGATGAACCGTTCGGTGGTGAAGCACGGGGGCACCGGTTATCTGGCATCGTCGCCCCGGCAATGGGCGGAGGCCCTCGATCGCCTCTTGAGCGATCCCCGTTCCCGGACGGAGATGGGAGCGGCGGGGCGGCGCCTGGTCGAGGAAGAATATTCCCTGGAAGCCAACCTGAGCCGCATCGTCGAAGTCCTGGAGGAGCTGGTCGGGTGACGGAACTCTCTGTCTGTATCGTCAGCTGGAACGTGCGCGAGCTGCTGCTGGCCTGTTTGGATTCGGTCCGCCGGGAGCTGGCGGGCCTGGAGGGGGAAATCGTGGTGGTCGATAACGCCTCCGGGGACGGGAGCGCGGACGCGGTCAGACTTGATTTCCCCGAAGCCGGGCTGATCGCCAACCCGGAGAACGTCGGCTTCGCCCGGGCGTGCAATCAGGCCTGGAAACGAACCCGGGGCCGCTACGTCCTGCTGCTCAATCCGGATGCCGAACTGGGGAGCGGGTCCGCGGCCGAAATGATCTCCTTTCTCGACCGTCAGAGTCGGCCCGGGGCCGGGGGGTGCCGTCAGCTCGGCCCCGACGGAGCCCTGCAGCCGTCGGTCCGCGCTTTCCCTACGCTGGCTACGGGATGGGAGCAGTTCACCGTTCTGGGCCGATTGGGTTTTCTGCGGGGGGAGCGGAGGCGGTACCTCGCCCAAGATTTCGACTACGCCCGCGCCGCCTCCATCGATCAGCCGATGGGTTCAGCCCTTTTCCTCAGCCGCCGGGCCGTGGAGGAAGTCGGACTTTTCGACGAAGGTTATTTCATGTATTTCGAGGAAGTCGACCTCTGCTGGAGGCTGGCCCGCGCGGGTTATTCGATACACTACAACCCCCTGGCCACGGTTGTTCACCATGGAGGCGCCAGCGCTTCTCAGGCCGGCCCCCAGACCCGTGCCTGGCTTTTGACCGGTTACCTTCGTTTCATGCGCAAACGCTACGGAAACGAGCGGGTGGACCGTTATCTGAGCTGGTTCCGGCCGTTGGCGCGGGCCCGGCTGGGATGGGACCTCTGTCTTGGGACCTGGGGTTCTCGGTTCCGCCTGGGGACGGCCGGGGCGTCTCGGGCGCGCCGGGCGCGGATGAAGCTGGCGGCCAAGCGGGAGTTCCGAGACCGTTTCCTGGAGAAGGTGTTCGAGCGTGATCGTCTTAATCAGCCATGACGGGACCTTGACCGGCGCTCCCATCTGCCTGGCGAGGCTGGCGGGAGAGATGGCCGCCGACGGCTCGGGCCGCGACCTCGTTCTGGGAACTCCCCGGGGAGGCAGGTTGGAGGCCCATCCCGCACTCGCCGGGGTGGATACGTTCCGGTACCTTCCCCGGTGGGGGCCGGGGAAGAAAAGGGTGGCGGGGCCCGGAGTCCGCGCGCGCCTGCGCCGGGTCTACCGGCGGCTGGGAGCGACGGCGGTGATCGCCAACACCCTGGAATCGTTTCAGGCGGTCATGGCCGCCGCCGACGAAGGCATCCCCTCGGTCTGGATGGTTCACGAATTCGCGGAGAATTACCGAGCCCGAAGGGAGTGGGGAGCGATCAGGGAAGCGGCCTCCGCCGCCTCCTGTCTGGTCTTCAACTCCGACGCCTCCCGAAAACAGGTTTCCGCGCTGGGGGAGGGGCTGGAAAGCAAAGCTTGCCGGGTCTATCCCGGGATCGATCCCGGTCTCTTCCCCGCCCGGAGCCGTCCTTCTCCGGGGCCCGGCTTCAGGATCGGGTGCGTGGGCGACATCTGTCCCGCCAAGAATCAACTCGGCCTGATCGAACTTCTGGCCCCTCTTTTGCGGGAGTTTCCCGAAGCCGGCTTGCACCTGATCGGCCGCGTCCCGGCCGCGTTCGCCGCCTACGGCAAGGAAGTCGAGCATCGGATCGGCCGCCTGGACGCCCCGGCGAAGGTGGTCCTGGAAGGGGAGAAAACGGACGCTCCGGCTCTCATCGCCGACCTCGATCTTCTGATCAACGCCGCCCCCCACGAGTCCTTCGGCTTGGCCGTGCTGGAAGCCATGGCCGCCGGCGTCCCGGTGGTGGCCGTCGACGGCGGGGGGCCGGGCGAATTGCTGGGTCCCCTGGGCGCGGTGGTGCCTCCCGGCGACGGGCCGGCCTTGCAGAACGCCGTTTCCAGGGCCGTTGCCGCTTCCGCCGGAGAGCGCCGGATGTGGGCGCAGGCGGCACGGGCGCGTATCGAGGAACGTTTTCTTTTGCGGGATTACGCCGGAAATATGTTAGAAATCCTAACGCGCCTGACCGCCGCCGAACGGCGGCCGAGAGGAGGGCCGGACGGCTGAGCCCAGCCGTCCGGCCGGAAAACATGGGTCTGCCCGCAAACGATTATAAACGGCTTCTGGAATCGCTCCTGCGCTGGTGGATTCTGGCCGCGGTTTTTTTTCTGGTCCTGGGGCAGGTCAGCTTAAACCGCGACAACCCCGAAGAAGCCCTCCTCGCCCAGCCCGCTTTCCGTTTCCGGGCGGCGTGCGTCTCCTCTCTCGACTTCTCGGTGGGGGGCAAGATTGCCAATCTGGTTTATCCCGCGGCCGGACTCTGGCTGGCATGCGCCGCCTGGGGGGCTTTCAAGAAACGCCCCCCCCTGCTGTTTCCCGTTCTCGGTTTCCTTCTGGCCGCGGCCGTCTCCTGCGCCTTTTCCCCGCTGACACGCTTGAGCTGGGAGACCGGGGTCAAGCCCCTGCTCACCGCCACCATGCTTTTCCTGATAGTGGCCACGGCCTTCGGGCCCGAAATCTGGCGCCGCCGTTTGCTGGTCGCCGTCTTCGGAGCGTTGCTCCTGACCGCGGCGGCGGGCCTGGCACTCTACCTGGGACGGGTCTATTTCCCGCAGACCGACCAGAGGATATGGCTTTCCTTCGGTCATCCCAACAGTTCCGGAGCGGTGATGATCCCCGCCATCGCCATCGTGGCCGCTTACCTGATGACGTCGGCGCCGGCCCGGGTCAAGGTCGCCTGCGCGTTGACCCTTCCGATCCTGGCGGCGACCATGGTGCTCACCTTTTCCCGGACCGCCTGGATCAGCCTGCTGCTGGCGTTGGGAGTGCTGGCCTTCTGGGCCGGGACCAGGAAGTTCAAAACGTTTTTTCTGGCGGCGGTCCTGATCGCGGTCGGAGCCCTGATCTGGGGCGTGAACGTCGGACCCCAGAGTTATTGGAAGACGCGGGTAAGGAGCCTGGCGGGCTGGCGGGAAGATCCCAACATTCAAAGACGACAGGTCTATTGGGAGGCCGCAGGCAGAATGTTGGCTCGCCGGCCCCTCGTGGGTTGCGGGCCGGGATATCGGGTTTTCATGGAAGCCTACCGGGGTTATTTCCAAAGGGTGGATACCGGAGAACTGGTTACCGGGCCCCACAACGGGTTTCTCTCCATCGGGGCGGGCATGGGAGGGTTGGGGTTGGCGGCGTTTCTCTGGCTGATCGCGGCCGTTGTCGGTCTTCTGGGGTCGGGACGGGGTCCGGGGTGGCTTCACCGGGGTTTTCGGCTGGGGTTGGGCGCCGGATTGCTCGGCTTTATGGTCGGAAACCTCACCGACGACCCTCTCCTCAACGACCGCATTCTCTGCCTGGTCTGGGTATTTCTGGGAATTTTGGCGGCCGGGGAGGAGGGGAGCGGATTGACGGCGCTCCCGATATCCCCTACGATACCCGAAAATCGGGGGAAACGAGGTTAAATGAATAGAGAACAGATAACGGTGGTTACGGGCGGAGCGGGATTCATCGGCAGCAACCTGGTCTGGGAGCTGAACCGGATGGGGGAGGATCGGATTCTCATCGTCGACAGCCTGGGGTCCGGAGAGAAGTGGAAAAACATCGCCGGTCTGAAGTTCCGGGACTATCTGGAAAAGGACGAATTTCTGCGCAGAGTCGAGGGGGGAGGGTTCGGAACCGGGTTGAAAACCGTTCTGCACCTGGGCGCCTGTTCGTCGACCACCGAGAGCGACGTCGGGTATCTGGTCGAAAACAACTACCGCTACACCGTGGTCCTGGCGGAGCAGTGTCTGCGCAGCGGGACCCGGTTCGTTTATGCCAGCAGCGCCGCCACCTATGGGAACGGGAGTCTCGGCTATTCCGACGCCGAGGCCGGGTTGGAGCGGTTGCGCCCGCTGAATGCCTACGGCTTCTCCAAGCAGATGGTGGACCTGTGGGCATGGCGACATGGCTTCCTCGACCGCATGGCGGGCTTGAAATACTTCAATGTTTTCGGGCCGAACGAATATCACAAGGGGGCGATGCGCTCCATGGTCTGCAAGGGATTCCGACAGATCAAGGATACGGGCAAGATCCGGCTGTTCGCCTCCGATCGGCCCGAATACGGGGACGGCGAGCAGGAGCGGGATTTCATTTCCGTCGGGGACGCGGCCAGGATGACCCTCTTTTTCCTCGAACGTCCCGACGTCAACGGGATCTTCAACGTCGGCAGCGGGGAAACCCACACGTGGAACGAGATGGCCGCGGCCATCTTCGAGGCCCTGGATATCCCCCCCTGCATAGAATATATCCCGTTGCCCGAGGAATTGAAGGGGCGTTACCAGTACCATACTCGGGCGGAGATGGCGAAACTGCGTGAAGCCGGGTACGCTCTCTCCCTCACCCCTTTCCGCGACGCCGTCGTGTCCTATGTCAGGGACTACCTGATCGCGGACGGGTACCTCTCCTCAACCGATTAACGCAAAGGAGTCCGGGACCGTGGATGCAACCAGCCGCAAACGTTACCTGGAGCTGTTGAACGCCTTCGGGGGAGTGAAGGTTCTGGTGGCGGGCGACGTCATGCTCGACGAATATATCTGGGGCGAGGTGGAGCGGATATCTCCCGAAGCGCCGGTCCCCGTGGTCCAGGTCCGCGAAGAAACCTGGGTTCCCGGGGGAGCGGCCAACGTGGCCAACAATATTTCCGCCCTGGGCGGAAAGGCCTACATAGCCGGTTTGATCGGCGCCGACCACGCCGGGCGCCGACTCTCGACCCTCCTGCGGAGACTGGGAATCAAAACCGACGGTCTGATCGCGGATCCCGAGCGTCCGACCATCACCAAATCCCGGGTGCTGGCCGGGCATCAGCAAGCGATCAGAATCGACCGCGAAGAGACGAAACCGGTCGGCAGAAAATCCCTGTCGGGGATCAGGGACAGGTTCAAATCCCTGGTTTCTTCCGTGGACGTGGTCGTCATCGAAGATTACGCCAAGGGTCTTTTTTCCCAGGATCTGGTCGACGATCTTATCCAGATCGCGGCCCGGGAAAAACGGCCCGTTCTGGTGGATCCGAGTTCCGGGAACCTATTCACGTTCCGGGGCGCGGGTATCGTCACTCCCAACCTCAAGGAAGCCCTGGCCGCCAGCGGTCTGCCCCGGGGCACTCCCGTCGCCAAGGTGGGAAGGAGCCTCCTGCGCCGGTGGGGTTCGGGAGCGGTGTTGGTTACCCTCGGAGAGGACGGGATGGCCCTCTTCGAACCCGGGAAGCGCTATTACCACATTCCCACGGTCGCCCGCGAAGTCTTCGACGTCTCGGGCGCCGGCGACACCGTCGTCGGGACCCTGGCCATGGCCCTGGCGGCCGGGGGGAGCCTCTCTGAAGCGGCATTTTTGGCCAACTGCGCCGCCGGAGTCGTGGTGGGCAAACTGGGGACGGCCACCGCCGGGATCGAGGAGATTCTGGAGGCGCTCGATTGGAGATGAAGTCTCCCGCGGTATTTTTCGATCGGGACGGGACGATCAATCCCGACCCCGGGTACATCCGGGTCCCGGAAGATTTTACGCTTTTTGAAGAGACGATTCCGGCCTTGCGCCTGCTCAGGGAGCACGGCTACCTCCTCTTCGTCGTCACCAACCAATCGGGGATAGGGAGAGGTTATTTCCGGCATGAAGACCTGGCCGCCGTTCATCGTCGGATGGAAGAGCTGCTGCAGGCCGGAGGAATCACCCTGGACGGGATCAGATACTGCCCGCACCACCCGAGCGAGGATTGCGGCTGCCGCAAGCCCTCGCCGTTCATGATCCAGGAACTGGCCCGAGCCCACGGCGTGGATCTGCCCCGGTCCTGGTTCGTGGGGGATACCCCGGCCGACGTCGTCAGCGGCCGGCGAGCAGGTTGCCGGACGGTGAGGATACTGGGAGAAGGCGAAGACGGACGGGAACCTTCGGAGCTTCCCTCTCCGGCTGATATCGTCGTCCGTTCGATACTGGACGCGGCCCGGGCCATCGTCAGGGTCGATGCCTCATGAAAGCGGTCGGGGTGATTCCGGCCCGGTGGGGGGCGAGCCGTTTCCCGGGAAAGCTTCTGGCCCCGCTGGCGGGGAAACCGGTGCTGCAGCATGTCTGGGAGAGGGCGTCGCGCGCCTCGACCCTGGAGAAGGCGGTCGTGGCCACCGACGACGACCGGATCCGCCGGGCCGCCGGGGCTTTCGGGGCCGAAGTGGTCATGACCTCGAGCGGGTGCCGAACCGGAACCGAAAGGGTGGCGGAAGCCGCGGAACGGCTTTCGGCCGATGTCCTGGTCAATGTCCAGGGAGACGAGCCGTTCATTCTTCCGGGCATGATCGATACCGCGGTCGAGGCTTTGGAGGGCGCGTCCTGGGCGGAGGTTTCGACTCTGGCCCGCCCCTGCGGATCGGGGGAAGAGCTGGAGCGGCCCGATACGGTCAAAGTCGTAGTGGGGCGCGAAGGCTCGGCGCTGTATTTTTCGCGTTCGCCGATACCCTATCCGGGCCGGGGAGGCGGCGGGGGGCTGGTGCATATCGGTCTTTACTGTTATCGCCGGGAGTTCCTGCGGGTCTTGGCCCGGTTGGAGCCTACTCCCCTGGAAACGGTCGAAAAGCTTGAGCAGTTGCGGGTGCTCGAATCCGGATATAAAATAAAGGTCGCCATGGTCGCCGGGGGAACGATAGGGATCGACACTCCGGCGGACCTGGAACGGGCGAGGGCGATGATCGGTGATTGAGCGAACCAGAAAAATCAGGGTGGGGGAGATCGAGATCGGGGGCGAAGCTCCGCTGGCGCTCATGGCGGGCGTCTGCGTGATCGAAGACTACGAGCACGCCCTTTTCATAGCCGAGAGCCTGCAGGAAACCTGCTCGGGCCTGGGAGTGCCCCTGATCTTCAAGGCCTCGTACGACAAGGCGAACCGCACCTCGCTTGACTCCTATCGGGGCCCGGGACTGGAGAAGGGGCTGGAAATCCTGGCGCGGATCAAAGCCCGAACCGGACTTCCCCTCCTCGTCGATTTTCATCAGCCCGGCGACGCCGTCAAGGTGGCCGAGGTGGCGGATATGCTCCAGGTCCCGGCGTTTCTCTGCCGCCAGACCGATCTTCTCCTGGCCGCCGCCGCCGCCGGACGGCCGGTAAACGTCAAGAAGGGCCAGTTCCTGGCGCCGGAGGATATGGTTCACGTGGCGGAAAAACTACAAAGGGGGGGGTGCCGGGCGATCGCCCTCACCGAACGAGGCGCCAGCTTCGGATACCACCGCCTGGTCGGAGACATGACTTCGCTCGCGGTCATGCGGTCGCTGGGCTGGCCCGTGGTCTTCGACGCCACCCACAGCGTTCAGTTCCCGGGCGGTGCGGGGGGGGTGACGGGGGGGGAAGGGGAGATGGTCCCGGTTTTAGCCCGGGCGGCGGTGGCGGCCGGCTGCGACGCCGTTTTCATGGAAGTTCACGATCGTCCGGAAAAAGCGCTCTCGGACGCCTCCAGCGTTCTTCCCCTGGAGAAGCTCCCGGAACTGCTGGAAAAGCTCGTGGCCATCGATCGGGCGGTGAAAAGATGAACGGCAAACCCGTCAACATTCCGGAACTGGCCCGGGAGGTGATTGAAATCGAGGCGGAAGCGCTTTCCGTTCTCGGCCGGCGCCTGGACAAGGAATTCGAACGGGCGGTGGAAATATGCTCGGCCTGCCGGGGCCGGATCGTGGTCACGGGGATGGGGAAAGCGGGGTTGGTGGCCAGGAAAATCTCGGCCACTCTGGCCAGCGTCGGCTCCCCTTCGATCTGGCTCCACCCGGCCGAAGCTCTTCATGGCGACCTCGGCATCATCGGCGAGGCGGACGTGGTCCTGGCCGTTTCCAACAGCGGGGAATCGGACGAGATCAAGGCCCTGCTCCCCTATATCGATGCTCTGAGCGCGCCCCTGGTGGCCATCACCGGCAATCCGAAATCGACATTGGCCAAGGCGGCTAAGGCCGTTCTCGACGCTTCGGTCGCCCGGGAAGCTTGCCCGGACAATCTGGTTCCTACCGCCAGCACTACCGCCGCCATGGCTCTGGGCGATGCCCTGGCGGTCTGCCTCAAAGAGTTGCGGGGGTTCAAGGCCTCCGATTTCGCGCGCCTCCATCCGGGAGGGACGCTGGGAAAACGGCTTTTGGCCAAGGTCGGGGATCTGATGAGAAAAGGCGCGGCCAACCCCGTGGTCGGAGAAGAGGCCACGGTCAAGGAAGTGCTGTTCCGGATCACCGCCGCCCGCGCCGGGGCGGCGAGCGTCACCGGCGCCGATGGGGTGCTGACCGGTATCTTCACCGACGGAGATCTGCGCCGCTGGCTGGAACGCGATCCGGGAATCATGGAACGCCGCGTCGGAGAGGTCATGACCGGAAATCCGTTGAAAGTCCGGGAAGATCAAAAAGCCCTGGAGGCGATGGAGATGATCCGGGACCGAAAGATAGACGAGGTTCCGGTGGTCGATTCCCGGGGAGCGCCCGTCGGCATGCTCGACGTCCAGGATCTCTTGAGCGCGGGAATTATCTGATGCCGGGCCTCGACACCGCCAGGGCCAAAGCCTCCCGGGTACGGCTGATCATTTTCGATGTCGACGGGGTCCTGACGGATGGGAGCATCTCCTATGCTTCCGACGGAGAAGAGCGCAAGCGCTTCCACGTCCGGGACGGGTCGGCCGTTATTCGCGCCCTTCGCCGGGGCTTGAAAATAGCCTGGGTCAGCGGGCGCCGGGCGACGGCGGTCGAGCGCCGGGCGTCCGAACTGGGCGTTGCCGACCTTTTCCAGGGAATCGAAGACAAGCGTCCGGTTTTCGAGCGGCTGCGGCGCGAGGGCGGTTTCAAGAAGGAGGAAACGGCTTATCTGGGCGACGACCACGGCGACGTGGAGCTTTTCGAATCGGTCGGATTCAGCGCCGCTCCGGCCGACGCTCACCCCGCGGCCCGGGCCCGGGCCGACTACCTCTGTTCCCTGCGGGGAGGAGAAGGAGCGGCGGGGGAGGCGATCGACTTTATTATCGAGTGCCGGGAGGACGGTCGATGACGTTGTCGGGGTTCTGGACGGCCGCGGTTTGCCTGGCGGCGGGCGCCGCCCCTTCTCCGCCTCCACCGGTTCCGGCCGCTTCTCCCCCCCCGTCGCCGGCGGCCACGTCGGCACCGGTCCGTTCGCTGTTCGATTCGCCCGCCGCGGCCGGCGAGGCCCGTGAAATCAAGGACGGGTTTTCCCGTTACGTGCCCGACGAAAACGGCGATATCGATTGGGAGATCAAGGGTTCTTCGGCTCAGTTCGTAACCTCCAACCTGATCACGCTCCAGGACCTGGTGGCGCGTTCCTTCGACCAGGATATCGGTCCGGTCAGCATCCGCATCGCCAGCGGCGATTACAACACCGATTCCAAAATCGCCACCGGGAGGGATCAGTGGATCGAGATCCGCCGGGGAACGATGGTACTGACCGGGAGAGGCGTGGTCTGGTCCATCCCTTTGGAGGAAGTGCGGGTGCTTGAGGACGTAAGGGTTCTGATCAAGGAGAGCGGGGGAGCGGGGATGTTCCCGGAATGAAAAGAATCTTCATCCTGTTGGCGGCCTCGGCGCTCTGGGCCGGCTCGGCCCGGAGCGAAGAGACTTTGGACGATCTCGGCATCGGGACCGGGGAACTGCCCGAAGTCGTAGGGCCGGACTGGACGGAGATAACCTGCGACGGCAACATGCTGGTCAATTACCGCGAGGGGTGGGTAAGATTCGCCCGCAACGTCAAGGTAACCAATCAACGCGGGATCATTACCTCCGACCTCCTGGTGATTTTCACCAGCGGCGGGGGGGAAAAGGTCGATCGGGCGGAAGCGAGGGGGAACGTCACCATCGTCAGCGGAGATCGGGTGGGAACGGGCGACGCGCTGATCTACTACCCCGAGGAACACAAAGTCGTCCTCTCCGGCAACGCCCTGGTCAAAGAAGGGGTCAACACAGTCTCCGGAGAAACCCTGACCCTCTATACCGATTCCAGGGATGTGGAAATCAACCGGGCCCAGGATATACAATTCCATCCCCGGACCGAGTTCGAACTGGATATTTGAGCCTCATGGAACTGCTGAAGACCGAAGAGCTGGTAAAGTCCTACCGCCACCGCAAAGTGGTCGATGGAGTCAGCCTGACCGTCAACCGGGGCGAGATAGTGGGCTTGCTCGGCCCCAACGGCGCCGGCAAAACCACCACGTTTTATATGATCGTGGGACTGATCCGAGCCGAGGGCGGCAAGGTGTTTTTCGGGAGCGCGGACGTCACCCATCTGCCCATGTCCCGGCGGGCCCGCCTGGGCATGGGCTACCTATCCCAGGAACCGAGCATATTCCGCAACCTGACCGTGGAGGAGAACATCCTGGCGATTCTGGAGACGCTTCCCATGAAACGTTCGCAGCGATGGAAGCGCAAGAACGAGCTTTTGACGGAACTGGGAATCTCCAAGTTGGCGGAGAGCCGAGCCTGCACCCTCTCCGGGGGGGAACGGCGCCGGTTGGAGATAGCCCGGGCCCTGGTGACCGATCCCAGTTTCATCATGCTGGACGAACCGTTCGCCGGCGTCGATCCCATCGCCGTGGCCGACGTCCAGCAGATCATTATCTACCTCAGGGAGAAAGGGCTGGGAATACTGATAACCGACCATAACGTCCGTGAAACCCTTTCCATTACCCAGCGTTCGTATATCATGTTCGAGAGTCGGATTCTGATATCCGGCACGTCCGAGGAGCTAACCAACGACCCCCGGGCCCGGAAGATTTATCTCGGGGAACAGTTCATGTTGTAAGGAGGGAGCGGTGCAGATAGAAATCACCTGCCGCCATGCCGAAATCGACGAGACCGAGCGGGCTTACGCCTTGGAAAAAATCGGGCAACTGTCCCACATCTGGAACCGGCCGCTGGAAGCCCGTCTGATCGTGGAATTCGAAAAATACGATTATCGGATCGAGATCAACCTTCATGCCGGCCATTCCCTGATCTCGGTAACCGAGAAGGACCGGCATTTCCAAGCGGCGTTGGATAAGGCCGTTCGAGTCACCGAGAGGCGGTTGCGGCGCCTCAAGGGAAAGACGGCCAATGAGTCGAAGCGCCGCCGGCGGCTCTTCGTCTCCGAGATCAGGGAAAGCGCGGGAGAGGACGATCTTCCGGAGCTTTCGAGCATGGAAGATATGGAGATGCCGGAAATGACCAGGAGCATGGCCGTCGACGCCTTCAAGGATTCCGGCCGGGGTTTCTTCGTGTATTACGACCTGGAATCGGGCCGGACGGCCATCATCTACCGCAGGAAGAACATGGCCCTGGGCGTGATCGAACTGTAAACGGGCGAACCGGTCTGAACCCGGAGACGAGAACGGGCGGAACAGCATGACCCACGGGGTGACGGTCAGTCAGTTTTTCCAGCAGATGCAGGAACGGCTCCAGTTGACCCTGGTCGCCGGAGAGAACGGCCTCAAGCGGAAGATCCTGGTTTCCGAACTCAACCGCCCGGGCTTGATTCTGGCCGGCTATTCGCGGTTTTTCGCCCGTCGCCGCGGCCAGGTACTGGGAAAGGTCGAAATCAGTTACCTGCGCGGCTTGAAACCCGACGAGCGCAGGCGGACGATCAGGGCCCTGTTCGAACAGAAAATTCCCTTCTGCATTATCGCCCGCAACTATCTGCCCCCCCGAGAGCTGATCGAGGAAGGAAACCGCTACGCGATTCCGGTGTTCCGTTCTCCCTTGATAACCATCAGGCTGGTGCACACCTGCACCATCTACCTCGAAGAAAAATTCGTGCCCCAGACCACCGTCTTCGGAAACCTGGTCGAAGTCTACGGCGTAGGCGTGATGGTCATGGGACGCAGCGGGGTGGGGAAGAGCGAATGCACCCTGAGCCTGGTGGAGCGGGGGCACCGGCTGGTTTGCGACGACATCATCCACGTGCGCCTGATGGAGGGCGAATACCTCCTCGGGGAAGGGTCGGAACTGACCAGATTCCATATGGAGATCAGGGGGTTGGGAATCATCAACATCCAGAACCTCTTCGGTCCCGGCAGCGTTCGGCAACGCAACCGCCTCGACCTGGCCGTTACCCTGGAAAAATGGGATCCGGAAAAGGAATACGAGCGCCTGGGGCTGGACGAGTCCCGCTATGCACTTCTGGGGATCAGTATCCCCCATCTTCTGGTTCCGGTTCGGCCGGGAAGGGACCTGGCGCTGCTGATCGAAGTGGCGGCTTTGAATTACCGGAGTAAACAGATGGGATATGACCCCGCCCGGGAGCTGGACAAAACCCTGCAGGCCCGCATGACCGGGCGTTTCCCGCGGGGCGGATAGCGTGAGCCGGGAATACCGGGAATTCAAGATTCTGAACAAGTACGGGCTGCATGCGCGGCCGGCGGCGCAGTTGGTCCAGACCGCTTCCAAGTTCAATTCGGAAATCTTCATCGAAAAAGGCGCGGTCCGCATCAACGCTAAAAGCATCATGGGCGTGTTGATGCTGGCCGCCGCCCAAGGAACCGTCCTGAAGATCCATGCCGAGGGACCGGACGCCGCGGAGGCGGCCGAAGCCCTGGGCCGGCTGATCGAGGGCAAGTTCGGGGAAGAATGAAAGAGGAACGGATATTCGAAGGGATCGCCGCTTCACCGGGAATCGTGGTGGGAAAGGTCCTCATCTTCGGGCACGAAGACCTCCCGGTCCGTCCCCGGAAGATCAAGGAGGGCGAGATCCCGGTCGAAATCGCGCGTTTCGAAAATTCCCTGATCGCGACCAGGAAAGAACTGTTGGAAATCAGGCGGCAGTTGGCCGACCAGTTGGCCCGCAACGAAAGCGATCTTTTCGACGCCCACCTTCTGGTCGTCGAGGACCGGGCTTTGATCGAAGAGGTGGTGCAGGGGATCGAGGAGCAGAAGTTCAACGCCGAATATATCTTTCAGGAAGTCCTGCACCGCTACGAGCAGGTCTTTTCACAAGTCAAGGACGATTATATCCGAGAACGGCTGAGCGATATCAAGGATGTCGGGCGCCGGGTCATGCATAACCTGACCGGGCAGCAGCGGGCGACCCTGTCCTCGCTGGAAGAGATATCGGTGGTCGTGGCCCACGATCTCTCTCCGTCGGATACGGCCTTGATGCACCGGGAAATGGTGGTGGGGTTCGTCACCGACGTGGGGGGACGGACATCGCATACCGCCATCATGGCCAGATCCCTGGCCATCCCGGCGGTGGTCGGCGTCGGGAACATCAGCGGCGTCGCCGAGGACGGAGAACCGGTGGTGGTCGATGGGAACCGCGGCCGGGTTATTCTCAACCCCAGCCGGGCGACCTTGGCCCGGATCGAGAAGGAGAAGCGGGAGCTCGCCGAAAACGAGCGGATGCTCTCCTTCCTTCGGGATAAACCGGCGGAGACCAAGGACGGGTTCCGGGTGACCCTGGCCTCGAATATCGAGCTTCCCGAAGACATCAATTCCGTAATCGCCAGCGGAGCCGAGGGCGTGGGGCTTTTCCGGACGGAGTACCTGTTCCTCAACCGGGACGATCTGCCTTCCGAGGAAGAGCAGTTCCAGGCCTATTCGTACGTGGCCGAAAAGGCGCAGCCGCATTCGGTGATCATCAGAACACTGGACGTGGGCGGCGACAAATTCGTGAGCCAGCTCGATATCTCCCGGGAATTGAACCCGTTTCTGGGGTGGCGGGCCGTACGGTTCTGCCTGGAACGCACGGATATCTTCAAAAACCAGCTCAGAGCCATCCTGCGGGCGGGTCGGGCCGGCAACGTCAAGGTGCTCTTTCCCCTCGTCAGCGGCAAGGCGGAGCTGCGGAGAATACTGCAGGTTTGGGAGGAGGCCAAAGGCGAGGTCGAGAAAGACCGGTCCGATCCTCTTCCCGAGATCGAGGTGGGTATCATGATCGAAGTCCCTTCGGCGGCCGTTCTCGCCGATAATCTGGCCGAAGCGGTGGATTTTTTCAGCATCGGGACCAACGACCTCATCCAGTACACCCTGGCGGTGGACCGGGTCAACGAGAAGATCGCCTACCTCTATGAACCCCTCCATCCCGCGGTTCTGCAGCTGATCAGGGGAACCATCGACGCCGCCCACCGCAACAACATCTGGGTGGGGATGTGCGGTGAAATGGCGGGGGATCCGATCGCCGTGCCCATCCTCCTGGGCATGGGGCTGGATGAATTCAGCGTCAGCCCGGTGGCGGTGCCCCTGGTCAAGAAAGTGATACGGAGCCTGACCATCCCCCGGGCCCGGGATCTGGCCGAGAGTATCCTCGGCCTCAGCCAGGCTTCGGAGATCAGGGCCCGGGCCGAGACATTTCTGAAGGAACTCGACCCCTCGGTCCGGATGTAAGGCGCGGCTTGCCGGAGGGCGAGTTTAAGCTTGCGCCGACCCATGTATTGGATTATGGTGCCAGGTCAAATAAACCCAACCAGCCCCTGAGGAGGTATGGATGAAACCCAAGCATTATATTTTTTCCTCGGAATCGGTGACCGAAGGGCATCCGGACAAGGTCTGCGACCAGATATCGGATGCCGTTCTCGACCGGGTTCTGAGCGAGGATCCGGAAGGCCGGGTGGCCTGCGAAACCTTCATCACCACCGGCCTGGCCATCGTGGGCGGAGAGATCACCACCACGGCCTACGTGGATATTCCGGTTCTGGTCCGGGGCGTGGTCAAGGGGATCGGCTACACCCGCCCCGAATATGGATTCGATTACAAGAGCTGCGCCATTCTCAACGCCATCGGCCGCCAGTCGCCCGATATTTCCCAGGGAGTGACCGAAGGCAGCGGGGAATTCAAGGAGCAGGGCGCCGGAGACCAGGGCCTGATGGTGGGGTACGCCTGCCGGGAGACTCCGGAGCTTATGCCCCTGCCGATCATGATGGCGCACAAGCTCTGCGGCCGTCTGGCCGAGGTGCGCAAAACCGAGGTGCTCCCCTGGCTCGGCCCCGACGGCAAGTCGCAGGTTACGGTCGAATATCTCAACGGCGCGGTCGCTTCCATCCCCCGCGTGGTCATCGCCGCGCAGCATACGCATGAAGTAGTGGATGCCAGCGGCGAATTCATGACCGAGGAGGCCAAGAAAGCCATCCTGGAAAAAGTGATCAAGCCGGTGCTCAAGGATTTCTTCCGGGAAGGGGAGACGACCTGGATCGTCAACGGCACGGGGAAATTCGAGATCGGCGGCCCCCAATCCGATACCGGGATGACCGGGCGCAAGATCATCGTCGACACCTACGGGGGCGAAGCCCCTCACGGCGGCGGCGCCTTTTCCGGGAAAGACCCCTCGAAAGTGGACCGGTCCGCCGCCTACATGGCCCGCTATATCGCCAAAAACATCGTGGCCGCCGGCCTGGCCGACCGCTGCGAGATTCAGCTGGCGTACGCCATCGGAGTTCCCGAGCCGGTCTCGGTATACGCCAACCTGCACGGCACCGGAAAAATCACCGACGAGAAAGCGGTCGAGATCATCCGGGATATCTACGGTCTCAAACCCAAGGAGATCATCGAAACGCTCCAGCTCAAACACCCCCAGGGGTGGTCCTACCAGGATACGGCCGCCTATGGGCATTTCGGCCGCGAGGACCGGAACTTCCCCTGGGAGAAGGTGAACACGGTCGAACAGCTGGTGAAGGCCGCGGGTATCTGATCCCGGGGACTTTATCGAAGACAGAAAGCGAGGCTGGGCCCGGTTCGGGGCCCGGCCTCGTTGTATTTTCGCCTCCGGCGAAATCCCCTCCGCCGCTCAGATCAGATTGCGGAGAGCGACGATCCCCCAACAGTTGAAGAGGATGGAAAGAACGATGACCGCCCTGGCCCCGAGGGTCAAGGAGGGCGGCGTGCCGCGCGCGATCAGGACCATGAGCAGCGGCAGCGAGTCGAGGATAAAGCGGTAGCCGAACTGCCAGGACCCGTTGTTGCAGTAGAAAAGCTGGGCGGCGACGATACCGGCCGCGGAGACCCAGATCGCCCGGTTCTCCCAGGACCGGAAGCCGGCTTTGAACGCGTAGAAAAGAGCGGGGCTGGTGAAGATCAAGGCCTGACCGGCGGGGGTGGGGCGGAACCAGGGGAACCCATCGGTCAGGCGGGGGGGCATGAACAGCAGGGTATAAAGGTTGCGCGGCAGATAGTGCGGATGAAAAAGCCCGTAGCGTTGGTATTGGATAACCGCTGCTCCGGTAATGCAATGGTAGCCGTATCCGGTTTCGAACGGAGATCCGAACCGGAGAAAATTATAGCAGAGATAGACGAAAACCCCGCCGGCAGCCCCCAGGAGCACCCAGAACAAGCGCCGGGGACGGCCGATTCCGCCGCCGCTGACGGCCGTTATCCCCAAAAACGCCGGCAGGGCGAGAATGGAAAGTTGCCGACAGAGGAACGCCCCGGCCAAGGCGAAACCGGCCGCGGCGCCATGTCCGGAAAAAGCGGCGTTTAACCCCAGGAGCAGGAAAAAGACCGCGCAGACCTGGGCGAAATACCAGGCGCCCCCATGAGAGGCGACGAACCAATGAACCGTTCCGGCGCCGAAGAAGGCGGTCAGCCAATAGATCTTGGAGCGATCGCGGACGATCTTTTCCAGAAGCCGGAAACAGAGGCCGACATTGACCGCGCCCAGGAGAACCGCCACCGCGCGGGCGTCGGCATGCACCCCCCTCCAAGGGATAAGGGGAAGGATGAAGATGGCGGGAAGGGGAGGCAATCCCAGATAGAACCGGTTCCGATAGACGGCGATGTCGTCGAAACTGTCGGGGCGGTCATGCACCCCGGCCGACGGAAGCGCCAGGTTCAGGCGCCCGTGAGCGAAGGCATCGGCCAGGTAAACGTAGTGGTGGAACGTGTCTTCGAAAATCACGGGGAGCGCGGAGACGAGGTAGAGGATCAAGGATATCCCCGCAACCAGGACCAACCCCGTGTGTTTGTCCGACAAACTCTTCAATCGCGCCCGCTCCTCCGGCGCCGGCCGCCGCTGAAATTGCATATTACCACGAGAAGCCGGCCCGCGGCCTCCTCATTCATCCACAGACCAGGCAGGTTTCATGGATTAAAGAGAGGTCCACATATTTCACGGATTTTAAAACAGAGATTACACGGATTGGGAAAAGGAGAAACTGAGATTACGCAGATTTAGGGAACTACTCGTAAAATTGCTTTGTCGCCCAGGCTTCTCGCAATGACCTCAAATATCCCGTGCCCTCTGCTCCCTCAAAAATCTATTCCTATCTGTTCTGTGTAAACCTGCCTGCCGGCAGGCAGGTCTGTGGGCTCCCTCCCTTCCTGAACCCCGAACCCTGAACCCTTTGCCTTCATGGTCGAGCAGAGAGCATGGGGCATAGAGTAAAACCCGACATCTTCTCGGCCCCTTCCCGCAGGATCAGTGGGGAAGGCGGGCGGATTTCTGGTAGCGGGACGTGAAGCGGGGGCGCCCCTCGGCGTAGGCCTGGAAATTTTCGTCCGCCCGGGAGACGTCCTCCTGGCGGAAGAGCATATCCAGAAACGCCAGGAGCTTGCGCTTGAGCTCGTCCCAGGATTTTATCTGCAGCAGCGAACGCATCAGGAAAGAGGGGCGCGAGTGGTAACTGACGTAGGCCCAGCGGGTCAGGCGGTCGATCTCCTCGTTGCTCAAGTCCGTCCAGGGCCGGGGCAGGACCTGCTCCTCCGCCCGGCCGAGAATATACTCTTTCCAGTAATCGTAGCCGGTTTCCGCAACCATTTGCCGCCACATTCCGGTCAAGGGCTTGGCGGTCAATTTGGAGAATTGAACGTAGTCGAGGTCGAGGGACTTGGCGAAGCGCACCGTGGTTTTTACGGTTTTTTCGGTTTCTCCGGGAAGTCCGACGAGGAAGAAACCGAGCGGACGTATCCCCCGGCGTTTGGTCATGGAAATAACGGTCTTGACCTGATCGAGACTGATCTCCTTGTCGACCTTGTCCAGCATCTCCTGGAGTCCCGATTCGATGCCGTAGTAGATGCGCCGGCAGCCGGCCGCATACATCAGTTCCAGCAGATCCTTATCCACCGAGTCGATCCGCGACCGGCAGGCCCAGGTGATATCGAGTTTGCGGTCGAGTATCCCTTCGCAGATCGCCCGCGTGCGCTGCTTGATCCGGGGAAATTCATAATCGAAGATGTCGATTTCCCGCACCGAAAACCGTTCATAGCACTCCTGCATCTCGTCCAGAACGGTTTCGGGGGAACGGGGGTTGTAGGTCGTCCGCCCGGCTTCGCAGAAGGTACAGTGCATGGGACAGCCCAAACTGGTGACCATGACCGTGAAGTTCTTGCGCTCGGTGGGGAACTCGGCGTAAAGGTGATTGGGGAGCAGGTGACGGGCGGGAGCGGGAAAGTCGTCGAATACTATCTTCTGGGGGTGGGGAGTGACCACGATTTCCCCCCCCGCGTCTTTATAGGCCAGGCCCGGCACCCGGGAAAAATCGCGGTCTCCTTCCAGTTCTTCCAGCAGGGCAGGGAGGGTGAAATACGCTTGCTCCACGCAGCCGAAATCTATCTCCGGGGGGGCGATCGATTCCCGGGGATAGACCCTGAGGTTGTATCCCCCGACCATGACCGGGATCCTCCCTCCCAGCCCCGATTTAAGGTACCGGATCCATTCCAGGGTTTCCCGGAACATGTACGTGGTCATCATGAAACCCAGGATATCGGGGCGGAACGCTTGCAGTTCGGCCAGGGTTTCTTGGGGAGTCAACCCCAGGGTACGGGCGTCGATAATCGCCGCCTGGTGTCCGTGGCGTTCGGCGATGGCCGCGCACCAGGCCAGGCTCAGGGGGGGGAAGAGGCCGAAATACTTCTGCACGATTCTGAGGTTTTCTTCGTGAAGCTTATATTTGAACGGATTGAATACGAACGCAACGCGCATGGCCGTCTCCCGATTTAAGCGGAAATCCTATCAGGTTTTGAGGGAGGGGGGCAAGCGGAGCGCTTCAAGAGAAGCAGTTCCCTGAAAACGGCCCGGACGTTTCCCGCGGCGGGAAGCGCCAGGCGCCCCCGGTCGAACGCCGAGGCCCCGGCTCGGCGCGGGTAGTGGCGGACGGGAATTTCGACGGTTTTCAAACCCGCGGCGCGAGCCTGAAGAAACAGTTCCGCCTCGACGGCGCCGGTTCGGCAGGCAAAAGCCATCTGCTTCAGCGCCGCCCGGCGAACGAGCTTGAAAGAGCAGTCCACGTCCCGAACCCGGAGGCCGAAGAGCATCCGGATCAGCCGGTTATAGGACCACGCGGTCGCGATTCTCGCCGGGGGATCGCGACGGATTTCCCGGTACCCCACGACGAGATCGGCTCTCCGCGATGCTTCCAGGAACCGGGGGAGATCGTCGAGGGAGTACTGCCCGTCGCAGTCGGTGTAAAAAACCAATTCGCCGCGGGCAGCTTCCCAGCCCAGGGCCAGAGCCCGGCCGTAACCGGGATCGTCGCCGCTTTGTTCGATCAGCCTCACCCCCGGGACTCCGAGCAGGTATTCCCGGGATCCGTCGCGGGTGCGGTTATCGAGCACGACCAGGAGTTCGGGTTTCGATGCCCAGGAGTCAAGGCGGCCCAGGCACTCGGGAACGGAACGGCGCAGATTCGCCAGGTCGTTATAGGCGGGCATGAAGACGCTCAGGGAAGACACTTTCACGGTCAAAGGATAGCACCCTACGCGGGGTTCCGCGAAGCGAGAACGGCAGGTCGCTCCGAGCTCAGCGGTTGAGGATGAGGGAAGGCCGGCCCTCGATACGCGGCAGCGCCGCGGCTCCTTCCGGACCCGGTTTCAGATTGGCGCGGGTAAAGAGGAAGACGGCCAGGAGAAGGAGCGCCAGAAGAACCGTACCCAGCGTCGCGCGGACCGGAGAAAGTTCGGCCGTCCGCACCCGCGAGCGGCATCCGGCGTCCCAGCGGGTCGTGCCCTCCCGGCGAAGCCGCAGGTAGGCGGCGAACTGAGTGACGAGGGGGAGAAAGAAGAAGAAGAGGCCGTAGCCGTACAGGCCGACCAGAAGCGTGCGTTTCCAGGCGGCGCTGAAGGAGAGGAATTTCCCGTCGGCGCCGGTGACGGTGATGCCGAAGAGCCATTTCCCGGGCGTCGATCCGTAGCGCGCCAGGCAGAACGCCTCCACCGGGCTCCAGATCAAAAAGACGAGCAGCGTCCACAGCCAGAGATCGAGGCCCAGCGGGGCGGCGACGCTGTTTTCCATGCCGGCGGCCGGAACGGCGTCCCCCACCCCCGCGACCACCCCGGCCAGGGTCAGGATCGGGGCCGAAACCACGGTGGCGCAGACATTGAGGTCTATGGTCCGGGCCAGGAACCTGCGCCAGGGATGGGCGCCCGTCCCCGGAACGGGAGGGAGGGGAGGAGATGGCGGAGGAGAGGCTTTCCCCGGGGCCTTTTCGCCGGGAAAGAAGCGTTCGATCGGCATCCATTCGGGCAGCCCCTCCGCCCAGACCAAGGTCTCCCGGGAAATTTCCCCGGAGCGGTAGCGCTCCAGCAGGTATTCCCGGGAGACCGGCCCCAACCGGTTTTTCCCGTCGATCGAATAGTAACAGGTAGTCAAGGTCTTGAAATCCCCGTCGTTTTATTTTTTAAGCGTACCAGAATCATGAAATCAGCTGAAGAATGAAGAATCCGGGGGAGGAAGAGCGGGGATTAACCACAGGACACAGAGGGGGGTGGGAGCATGGAGCAGAGGGCATGGGGCATAGAGAAAGACCCACCGCTGGGGACCCGGGTTCAGGGTTCAGGGTTCAGGGTTCGGGGTTCAGGAGGAATGCCACCGCCTCGGCCCCCGGGAACTTTGCACCTGATTACTCTGATTGGGGGGAGAGAGAGGGTCAGGGTTCGGGGTTCAGGAAGAGAGTCCACAGACCTGCCTGCCGGCAGGCAGGTTTACACAGATAGGAAAAGATTTTTGGGGGAGCAGAGGGCACGGGATATTTGAGGTCATTGCGAGGAGGAGCGACGAAGCAATCTTACGAGTAGTTCCCTGAATCTGCGTAATCTCAGTTTCTCCTTTTCCCAATCCGTGTAATCTCTGTTTTAAAATCCGTGAAATCTGTGGACCTCTCTTTAATCCATGAAACCTGCCTGGTCTGTGGATTAATGAGGGGGCCGTGGCAGGGCTATTGAATCCTGTATTCTGAATTTTTTCCCTTTCAGAGTAATCAGATACAAAAAGAGTTCAGGGTAAGGGGGAGTGGTGGGGGTGGTGGGAGTCTTACGCTTTGCTCTATGCTCTATGCCCCATGCTCCCTTGTCACCCCCGCCGCGGGGCGAGGAGGGAACTCACCAGGCGCACCGGGGCCAGGCCGGCGCCGGAGAGAAAGACGGCGGTACGGGCCAGACGGCCGGGGCGGAAATAAAAAGCCTTCCAGGCCCGGCGGCAGAACCGGTCCAGTTCCTCCTCGTCCTGCCCGGGAAAAACCCTCGGGAACAGCTCGCTCCGGTCTCGCTCCAGGTATCTTTCCGCGCCGGTACCGGGAAGAGGGTTGCAGATGTGGAAGGAGGCGAGGTCGAGGGGGAGGGAGAGCGCGAGGCGCAGGGTGGCTTCACGTTCCTTGGGTTTTTCGTCGTAGGCTCCGAACATGAAAAAACCCAGGGAGAGTATCCCCGCCTTCCTGGTCCATTCCAGCGCCAGATTTTCGCGGCCGCCCGGGGGGGGTCTGCCCAGGAGCCCGAGCACCCGTTCCGAGGCGCTTTCCAGGCCGTAGTGAATGAGTCGGCAGCCGGCTTTCCCCATCAGCTCCAGCAGATCGGGGTCGACGGAATCGACGTGAGCGGTGCAGCACCAGCTCGTTTTCAGCCGGCGCTTGAGCGCTTCTTCGCAGAATGCCGCCGCGCCTTCGCGGTTGAGGCAGAAATCGAGGTCGATAAAGGCCAGTACCCGCGCTCCCGCGGCCTTGACCGCGGTTTCGGCCTCCGAGTAGATGGCTTCTCCCGTCCGGGGCCGGAAGCCGGTTCCGTACATGGCCCGGAGACAGACCGAGCAGTCTCGGGAACAGCCCCGCGATCCTTCGATCACGGCCAGGGGGCCCCCCAGGACAACATGGCGGTAGCGCTTCAACGGGGGCAGCAAGTCCCAGGCCGGAGCGGGGAGAAGGGCGATATCGGAGGAAGGAAGCGGCGGGGGAGGGAGGGGGTCACCCCGGCGGTAGATCCCGGCCGGAGCCTCATCCCCCATGGGCTCGACGGCCGCGACGATCCGATCTTCCGGTTCTCCGAGTACGAGGAAATCCGCTCCCGTCGCCTCGATTACTTCGCGAGGGAGAACGGTCCCGTGTACGCCGCAGACCCCGACGCGAAGGCCTTGGGCATGCAGCGCCTCCACCAGGGAGACAACGGGTTCCAGGGAAAGATTAGGGCACTCCCAGCGATCCAGGGGGGAGGAAGTCACCAAGGCCAGGTCGGCCCCCATCGCCGCCGAAGCGGTCTCCCTCGCCGTCAATCCCAGGACGGGAGCGTCGAGGATTGTAGCCGCGATCCCCCGATCGCGCAGCCGGGCGCCGCACCGGGCCAGGGAAAGGGGGGGCCAGAGGCGGTTGTGAATCCCGTCCCGGCCGATCCCGGATGGGTTCTCCATGCCGGGCCTGATCAAGACGACGTTCATCTTCGCAAAATCCCCCTGCCTGCCGGGGCCTTATCTGGTACTATACCATGCAGGCCCCGGATAAGAGCGAGGATACACGTGATCGAGGTCGTCCTCATAGTTTTTCTGCTGCTGGTGGCGTTGACCGCCACGGTCGCCGTCAAGGTGGGGTTTAGAGCCATCGATTACATGGCGGAAACCCGGGCCCGGTTGAAGCGCTTGGAAGAAGGGCAGGAGCGTCTGCTCGGCGGCCGCGGGGTGGAAAAGGACGGCGAGCCGGATGTCTGAAATTCTCATCCCCATGAGCCGGGGTCGGAAGTTCGGATATATCGACGAATGCGGCGAATTCGTCATCCCCCCCCGCTACAACCACGCCTTTCATTTCTACGAGGACCGGGCTCTGGTGGAGAAGCGCGTGCGGTTCAGCCGGGACCGGGTCGTCTACGGTTTCATAGATTCCCGGGGCCGGAGGGTGACCGGGTTCAAGTACCGTCAGGCTTTTTCGTTCTCCGAAGGTTTGGCTCCGGTGATCCCGGAAAGCTCCAGAAGCGATTTCTGGGGTTTCGTGGACCTCCAGGGCTCCATGGCGGTCAAACCGCGGTTCGCCATGGCCGGCGGCTTTTTTTCGGGTCTGGCCCGAGTTCAGGTCGGCCGGAAGTGGGGGTTCATCGACAAAGCCGGCAAGACCCCGATTCCCCCCGCGTTCGATTCGGCCGGAGATTTTTCCTGCGGGCTGGCCCCGGTGCGCCGCACCCATGGAGAAAAATGGGGGTATATCGATCGGGGAGGGGTTATGCGGATTCCGGCCCTGTACGACTGGGCGGAATCGTTCTGCGAGAACATCGCCCGGATCAACCGCGGGGGAAAATGGGGCTTCATCGATCTTCAGGGAGGAGTCGTTTTCCGGCCCGTCCTCGGATATGCCGGGAATTTTTCCGAAGGCATGGCGGCCATCAACATGGAGCGGACGTTCGACGAGATTTTTCATGAAATGCGGGGAGGGAAATGGGGATATATCGACAATCGGGGCCGGGGCGCGATCGACGCCAACTTCGACGAAGCCGGCCCTTTCCGGCAGGGGTTGGCCCGGGTGCAGCTGTTCGGCAAGTGGGGGTATATCGACCGGCGGGGCGAAATGGCGATCGATCCTTTGTATGAGGAGGCCACCGACTTCACCGGTCCGGTGGCCCTGGTCTGGAAGCAGGAGAGGCAGCTCCTGCTGGACAGGCAGGGGACCGAAATCGAAATTCAGGAATAAGCGGAGGGCATTCATGAGCGTACGCAAACGCTACCTGCCTTCAGGGTGGTACCCGGCTTCGCCGGAGGAGACCCGGTCTTTTCTGCGCGAACTTTCCGCCGGTCCGGAGGTTCCTCCGGAAGCGAAAAAAGCCGTGGCGGTGGTCGCGCCCCACGCCGGATGGGGGGCTTCGGGAAAAACCGCTCTGAAGACTCTGGCGCTGGTTCCGGAGACAGCCGAGACGGTCGTCGTCATCGGAGGGCACCTCGGACCCGGCGATGGAGTGCTGGCCGCCAGCGAGGACGGTTATGAAACTCCGCTGGGCCCCATCCCCGCCGACCTCGACCTTCTCGACGGGCTGGAAGGGGAGATGGCGGTAGCGGTGGATGTCTATCCCGACAACACGGTGGAAGTGCTCATGCCCATGATCCGCTATCTTCTCCCCGACGCACACGCGCTCTGGCTGCGTGTTTCTCCCGACGAATCGGCCGTACGGCTGGGCAACGCTCTCCATCGGCTCGCGGTCCGGGATAAGGCCTCCCTGGCGGTCGTCGGCTCGACCGATCTCACCCATTACGGACCGGCGTACGGTTTCGCCCCCGCCGGCAGGGGCCAAGAGGCCTATCGGTGGAGCAGCCGGGAAAACGACCGAGAATTCATCGAACTTCTCCTGGAGATGCGGCCGGAAGAGGCGCTCGAACACGCCCAAGGGCGCCGCTCGGCCTGTTCGGCGGGAGGAGCGGTGGCGGCTATGGTATTCGCCAAAAACCGGGGAGTAAAGTCGGGAACGCTGGTGGAGTACTCCAACAGTTTCGATATTTACCCTTCGGATTCTTTCGTGGGATACGCCGGAATAGCTTACCGGTCCTGAGGGGAAATACCGTCGCCGGACAGCTCGGATTGGACGCTTCGTACCTCCCGCCGCCGCCGCTCCCCGTTTTCGGGATCGGGATCGATCCGGAAGACGAGAATGTCCCCGTCGCCGGTTCCCGGAGGCAGCAGAACGGTGGGCCATTCTATCGCCCCCGGGACACCCTCGGCCTCCAGGACGGTGACGGCGTTGTCTTCCACTCGATCGACGGCAACCCGGAATTCCATGCGTTCCTCCCTTGCGGCCGGCCTCCGAGATCGATGCCCCGGGCCGCCCCTAGCCGACCCGGCGCAGGAATTCGGCGATCAGGCGGGTGAGATCCTTGCTCGCCTTGTGGGCGGCCTCGGTGACCTCTTCATGCGTCAGGGGCTCGGTCCGGGTGGGGCTGACCAGGTTGGATATACAAGTCACGCCCACATAGCGCATCCCCAGGTAATTGCCGACGATGGCTTCCGGTATGGACGACATTCCCGCGGCATCGGCTCCCAATTTCATCGCCATCGCGATTTCGGCCTTGGTCTCGTAGCTCGGCCCGGAAAAGCCGATGAGAACTCCGGACCGGAGTTCGATTCCCAGTGCCTCGGCCGCCCCGCGCATGGCTTGGCTTAAACCGGCGTCATACGGTTTGGACATATCCGGAAAACGGGGGCCGACCTTGTCGTCGTTGGGGCCGATGAGGGGGTTCGAGCCCATGCAGTTGATGTGGTCGGTCACCAGCATCAGGTCGCCTCCCCTGAATTCGTGGTTGATCCCTCCGGCGGAGTTGGTGTTGATGATGCATTTGACCCCCAGGGCCTTCATGACCCAGAGGGGGTACATGACCTTCTCCCAGCCGATGCCCTCGTAATAATGGACGCGGCCGACCTGGGTGACGACGGTCTTCCCGGCATAGGTGCCGAAGGTAAGCGTGCCGGGATGACCCTTGACGGTGGAGACCGGAAAATTGGGAATCTCTGCGTAGGGGACGGCGACCGGATTTTCCAGCATGTCCACAACTCCACCCAGGCCCGAACCCAGAATCAGGCCGAACTCCGGTTCCATATCGGTCCGGGTCCGTAAGAATTCGATTGTCTCCGCCACTTTGTCTTTGCTGATGATCATGGCTGTTCCTCCCGATCGGTTTTGGTTGCAACGTCGTCACGGATTTCCCGTAAAAAACCGGTCCCGTTCTTAAGGGGCGGGATCCCCAGGTACTCGGCCAGGGTTTGGGCGATGTCGGCGAACGACCGGCGGATTCCCAGGTCGACTCCGGGCCGGACGGGGGGGCCGGAAACCAACAGGGGAATATATTCCCGCGTATGGTCGGTATGGCGTTCCAGAGAAGGGTCGCAACCGTGGTCGGCGGTGATGAAGAGCATGTCTTCTTCCCGCAGTGCCCGCGTGATTTCGGGGAGGCGACCGTCGAAACGCATGAGCGCCCGGGCGTACTCCTCCAGGTTCCGACGGTGGCCGTATTTCATGTCGAAATCGACCAGGTTGGTGAAGATCAGGCTGAAACCGGGGCGGGCCATCGCCTCCAGGGTCTTGCTGATCCCGTCGTCGTTGCTTTCCGTCGTCTTGTACTTGCTGATGCCCCTTTGAGCGAAGATATCGTTGATTTTCCCGACCCCGTAGGTGCGGTGACCGGCTTGGAGAAGGAAGTCGAGGAGCGTCTCCTCCACCGGGGGCAGCGCGTAATCGTGACGGTGAGCCGTTCTCGTAAACGAACCGGGAACACCTATAAACGGGCGCGCGATCACCCTGGCCACGCCGTGCTCCTTCTGAAGCAACTGCCGGGCGAGGTGGCAGAACCGGTAGAGCTTGCGCAGGGGAACGACGTCTTCATGGGCGGCGATCTGGAATACGGAGTCGGCCGAGGTGTAGACGATCGGCCGCCCGGTCTTCATATGTTCTTCCCCGAGTTCGGCGATGATCTCGGTTCCCGAAGCGGCCTTGTTCCCCAGGGTCTTGCGGCCGATCGTCCCCTCGAACCGGGCAATCAGATCCGGAGGGAACCCCCCGGGGTAGACCGGAAACGGCTTTTCCTTGACCACACCGGCGATTTCCCAATGCCCGACGGTGGTATCCTTGCCCCGGGAGAGTTCGGCCATCTTGCCGTAGGCTCCGGAAGGCCGGGCCGCGGGCGGAACTCCGGCGAGCGGGGCGATGTTCCCCAGGCCCATTCGGGCCAGGTGAGGGAGGGAGAAACCGGGAAAACCCCGGCTGATGTGCCCGAGAGTATCGGCGCCTTCATCCCCATATTCCGCGGCATCGGGCAAAGCCCCGATGCCGACGCTGTCGAGCACGATAACGATTCCTCTGCGCACGTTGATTTCCTTTCTCGGCCCGACACCGGGGAGGGGGAGTCCGATAATCCGCCCCGGCAGAGGCGGAATAATGCGACCTTATCGGTGGCTACAGCCGTTTCTTGATTTCAGCGATAAAACTCTCGGCCTCCCGGGGCAGCGACCAATCCCAGAGCGACCGAAGCTTGCTGGAAAGGCCGACGGTCAGATAAACTCCGGCGGCGTAGGTGTGCCCGGCGATCTGAACCGGTTTGCCGTCGACTTCCCGGAGATTTCCCAGCAGATCGACCCGGAACGAGTTCCCGACTCCGCCCCGGATACTGAGCCGGTCGTTGCGCAGCACCATGATGTAGAAATCCGGTTGATGGAACTTGACGATGTCGTAGCCTATCGAAGCGGGAGGAGTGTGGCGGTCGAAGCGCCGCCGCGGTTTCCCGTCCTTGCCGGGGTCGGTGCGGAACGTGCGCAGGTCGACGACCAGGAACCGGAGGCCGCCGTCGGTTTTTTCTTCCCGGTGCTTGTCTTCGGCAAAAGCCTTGTAGATCTTCTCCTCTTCGATCATCCGTGCGATCCGGAATTTATCGGTCATGGAGAAGGGCTTGTTTGCGGCCAGGTTGGCGATCAGGTCGGCGATCTCGGAAAAAGTCCCCGAAGCCTGGGTGGCGGTTATGAGATGTCTCCAGCCGGCCGCCCAATCTTCTTCTTCCTTGACCGACTGGTTCAGGAGCAGGCGCATGAGCTTGCGGGAGTATTCGTCTCCGGGGAGAATCCGGTCGAAGACGATTTCGGCCGCGTTGCGGAAGTTGGTATCGACGATCAAGTCCGCGCAGGAATCCCGGGCGGTATCGACGCTGAGCGGGCTCCAGGGATGATGATCGTACCAGTAGACTTTGGTCCCCCCGTTTTTCAGCTCCATGAGAGCATCCTCGATCGCGGGCAGGAATTCGCTGCTGATCCCGAGATCGGCGATGAAGAGGCGGTTGGGCTTGTCCCCGGAACGGCCCAGGTTGCGCAGATCGATGCGCAGCCTCCGGGGGGTGGAGACGACTATCCTGGCCAGGGATGAAAAATGCTTGAGCAGCGCTCCCGATATTATCCCGTCCCAGTCGGTGTGGGTGACGATCATGTCTAGGATTTCGGGAGCCTGGGAGAGCTCCAGGCGCTTGAGGTTGCCATCGGCGTCGACCGGCGCGGCGGCAACGGCGACGGCGTCGGCGGAAGGAGCCTCCTGGGCGGATTCCATCAAAGGCGAAGTCTCGTTGTCCGCCTTCAGTCCCAGGTCCTGCCAGGTGCCGGAGTTTTTTCTGATGACCCGGCTCAAGTCCAGAGCGGCGACCAGGAAAACGAGGAAACAAACTCCGCTGAGCAGGAAAAACATCGTATAGTCCATCCCTATCTCCCTAGTGATAGCTGATCGTGTAATCCTTGCCGTCAGAAGCGATGGTTACGGTTCCCGAGTAATCGGTGCGCAGGATCCTGGCTCCGGTCTGCCGGAAAAGCTTGATCGGTTCCCAGTGGGGGTGGTCGAATTTGTTCCTTTTCCCGGCGGAGACGACCACGACTTCCGGATCGGTAAGAAAATATAGATCGGGCCCGCTCGCGGTCCTGGAGCCGTGGTGTCCGGCTTTTAAAATCGTAGCTTCGACCGGCGCCCCCGAGGTAAGGATGTCGAGCTCTTCTTCGTGTTCGCAATCGCCGGTAAGCAGAAAGGAGACGTCTCCATGTTCGAGCCGGATGACGATGGAGTTGTTGTTCAGGTTCAGGTGGGAGCGTTTTTCGGGGGGCACCTGGGGAGCGATGACCAAGGCGGTCACTCCGGGTCCCCAGTCGAGCAGTTCCCCTTTCCCGGGAACGCGGTAGGGGATTTTCTTGTCTTTGATGGCCTGAACGAAATTGGCGTACGTTTGGGTGGTGTGGGGGATGCCGGTATCCAGAACTTCACCCACGCTGATGTCGCTGTTGAGCACCGCCACCAACCCTCCCATATGGTCGAAATCGGGGTGGGTGGCTATGACCATATCCAGCCTGGTGATGCCCGCTTCCCTGAGAAAAGGGAGGATGACCTCCTCTCCCGCATCGAAATTCGATCGATAGGTGGCGGATTGACCGCCGTCGATGAGAATGTTTTTGCCCCCGGGGGTCTGGATCAGGGTCGAATCTCCCTGGTTGACGTCCAGGAAATGGACTTTGAGGACTCCGGCGGTTTCGCCCGCCGGGCAAAGGGCCGCGACGGAAAGCCCCGCGGCCAGAACTGCTGTCCGAAAGATGTTCATCGTCCCGCTTCTCATCCTCCCCGGCGGGGCGCCGGAAGACGCCCCGCCGGAGAAGATCGAAGGTCTACTCCTGCGCCGCGCCGGGCTGGATGCAGACCGCCATTCCCTGCCACTTGGCCACGGTTTTGGGGCCGATCCCCTTAACCCGGTTGGATAGATCGCTGAGCGAGGAGAAGGGGCCGTTGGCCTCCCGTTCGGCGATGATCTTGTCGGCGGTTTTGGGGCCGACCCGGTACAGCTGCTGCAGCTCGCTGGCGCTGGCCGTATTGACGTCGACTTCGGCCCAGAGCGGGGCGGCCAAAGCCAGGGCAAAAGCCGCTACCAATCCCAGAGCGATGACTGAACGCATGGCGCTCTCCTTCTTGTTTCCCCCTCGCGGGGCGGTTATGGTTTCAGCCGGGCTTCCATGGTCCCGGCGGTAACTTGGTTAAAAGCCGACCCCCAGTTCCTTCTCCCGGTCCGGGGCGGCGTTGTCGTCGGCGACGTCGAGTTCCTCTTCGATCAGGCCGCCGAGCATGCTCTCCACCTGGTAGGCGTCGCCGTAGATATGGATGATGACGGCGCCGTCCTCGGGGGTGTTGAAGGTCCGGATCCCCTTGGCGGTGCAGAGGCCGGCCACTTCCTCGTAGCGCTTGTCCACGTATCGGCCGCCCTTGTAGTGGAACACGGCCACCTCGGGTTCGACCCGTTCGAACATCAGATCGCTGTTGACGAACCGCCCCCCTTTGCCGAATTCGGGGATCTGGTAGATGGTGCTTTTGATCTCGTCCTCGGGCAGGGTCAGAAGCCACTCCGAGGCCTCCTGGTTGATCAAACTGGTGAAGAGAACGGAGTAATCGCCGTAGCGGACGCGCATGACCGTGGAGTTGGCGTCGCTGACGTAGGTCCCGGTGAACCGTTTTTCGGGCGGATTGAGAATTTCGATGCTCAGGGGCATCCCGTTCACGTCCCGCGGCTTGATCACGTCCATGCCGTAGTGAGAGGAGGTGATGGGGATTTTCTTCTTCCAGACGGTGTAGATCAGGCGGTGGTATTGCAGGAATTTCTCGTCTTCCCGATAAACCCCCTTGGTGTCGCCCACGGCTTCGACGAACTTCTCCTTGAGCTCGTTGAGATACCCCTCCAGTCCTTCGATGCTGTGTACGACGCCGCCCTGCTGATAGATGTACCAGACCGCGATCGGGGGAAGCTCGGTGACCAGGGCGCGGTAGTCATCGGTGGAGAGCAGGGGCATATCCCATTTGCGGGCGATCTCCTCGGCTTCTTCCCGGTTTTCCAGGGGCCGGTCCAGCATCTGGTAGGTGGAGAGGATCGATTCGATCAGTTCCTCGTGCTTTTCCTTTTTCTTCTCGGTGTAATCGGCCAGGGCGTTGTCGGCCGCGGTTTGCGCCGCGGAATCGAGAGAGGAGATGAACTCGTCGAGCTCTTGTTCCCCTATCTCCTTGAAATAATTCTGGAACTCCATCACCGTCAGGGGCGACTCCCAGTAGCCGAGCAGCAGGGTCTCGTAGAGGCGATCGGCGTCCTGCCGGAAATGCGGGGTCAGGAATTCCTTGAACCGGTTGATGTTGATGTCCTGGGGCCCGAAGGATTCCGGGGGCAGGTAGGCGTAGAGTTTGCGCACGAAATAATCGTCGGAGGCGAGAATGAAGTTCAACCCCCCCAGCAGGGAACTGTCGAAACTGGAACTGACCACGGCGTCGAACGAGATCACCCCCTGGGCCAGAAGCACGTCGGCGGTACCGCGTTGCCCCTGGTTGACGTAGCGTTTCTGGTATCCCCATTTCCCCTCGAAGCCGCCGTCCACGAGAATATTGCTCCCGTCCGGGGTCTGGATCAGCGCGGCCATACCCCGAGCCGGATAGCTGAGGTCGAGCATGGTCACCGTCAGTTCCGGGCGCGAAACGGTCTTGAAACCGAGCAGGAGCGTGGCCACCGAAACCAGCAGGGCCGCGGAAGCGACGCCGAAGCGGACCCGGTTGGCCCCCTGGGACAGGGCGGCGCGCGTCCGGAGGTAGGCGATTTTAAGGCTAAGCGCCAGTTTTTCCCGGAAGATGAAGATCAACACCCCGGCGTAGAAAAGAATAAGTATGGGAGAACCCCATTCCGGGACCTGGGGATACGGCAGGATCCGGGCCCAGAAATCGTCCCAGATCAGGAAGAAGCGCATCCCCAGCCAGTTGGCCGCGGTCAGGACCAGGGCGATATAGATCCCGAAACCCGGGATCATTCCGATCAAGGTAGCCAGCATCCCCAGGGGCAGAACGATGCCGATCAGGGGAATGGCGACGAAATTGGCGAAGGGCGCCGCCAGCGAGATCCGGTGGAAGATGACGGCGGAAAGAGGAATGATGCTGCACTGGATGGCGATCTGGGCCGCGATGAACTGCCGCAACCAGAGGCTGGGGATGGCGGCAAACCGGACCCGGAACGGGAGAAAGCCCTGGATAAAAAACGCCGCCACCGCCGCCACCACCAAACCGATCAGAAGCTTGGACGTGAAAAGCGCCAGCGGGTTCTCCAGATTCATGAAGAACAGCCCCACCGCCACCCAGGCCAGGATGAAGAGCACGAACCGGAAGAGGCTGTTGAGCCTGAGATTGAGAAAATGTTCGACCGGTTGGCTGAGAAGGCCCAGAAAAAGCACGGCCGAGAACGACATCAGGAAGGAAGCCTCGGGCATGATCAAGGGCCCCCCGTATCCGGCGGGGAGGACGGTGAGGATGATGATGGCCGCGAAGCAGATGGCCATGATCAGGGATTTCTGAATGTTCTTGCCGAAGTAGGTGAAGAAGACCAGGACGAAGATGTTCATGATGGCGGCGCGCAGGGTCGACGGCCGGGCTCCGGTGATGATGGTGAAGACCAGCAGAAAGACCACCGCGATCGGAGCCCAGATGGTCTTGGGAATCGGGGTCTGGCTGAAGATGAGGAGGATCAGGGCCGTGATGATGGTCACGTGGAGGCCGGAGACGGCGAAGACGTGAGCGGTCCCGGCCGCCCGGGAATCGACCATGATCTTCTCGGGGACCCCCCGGCGCAGCCCCAGGAAGATGCCGGAGAGGAATCCGGAGTCGGGGAAAGGCGTCGTCAGTCGGATCACGTCCAGCATCTTGTACTTGATGCTCAGGCACCAGGCGATGAAAGGGTTCCCCAGTTTTTCTTCGATGATCTCGATGGTGTCGGGCTCCCGGTCGGTCCCTCCCGTGCCGGAGATGGTCATCATGGCGAAGTAGTTGGTGTTGTTGAGCATGCGGCGGTAGTCGAAACCGCCGGGGTTGCTGGCGGGGAAGGGGGTCCTGACCCCGCCTACGATTTTGACCACGTCGCCGTAGCCGGTGTAGTAGGAAAGGTCGAGATAGGTCTGGGCCTGTTCTTCGGTGTCCTTGATGGTGGCGAAAATCCAGCCGGTGGTGATCCGCCCGATCCAGGAGTTGCCGTAGGGATCGTTCTCGGCGGAAAGCTCGTTGAGGGCGGCGAAGACGGTTTCGGCCATATCTTCCGGCATTGTAAAAGCGCCGCTGGAGAAAACGTCAAGCACCACTTCTTTTTTCCGCTCCTCGGAAGCGCCTTCGGGGAGTTTCTGCAGCCGATCCCTCGCGTCCAGGAGCGTGGCGATGGCTTCCCCCTCGTTGTCCCACTCCCGGCCGGTGCTTTGCAGCACCTCCAGAATGCCGGCCAGCTTGGCTTTGGCCTCGGGATCGCGGAGATGGGCGATGACGGAGGGCTGGACGGTCAGGCGGGTGTCGTTCACCTCCGGCCGGACTTCCGGCTCCTTGACCACGGTGCCGTAGACCAGGGATTGCTGCCCCCAGCTGTCGGTCGCCCATTCGGCCAGGTGGGTGGGATACCCGATATCCTTGTGGATGGAGGTGATCCCGTACCCGAGGAAGAGAGCGCTGCACATCCATAGTACCAGACCGTTGATCTTGAGCGCGGCCAGAACCAGGGAAATGACGGCCAGGATAACGAACGTCCAGATGAAATGAGCGCTGAGGGAGTAATCGGCGGGCAGGCCCTGAAAAGCGGCGCAGAGCCCCGCGATCAGGAGTAGAAAAGCCAGAGCCCGGTTGCGGTAGAGGAGGGAGAGAACGGCGCCGGCCAAAAGGAAGGCCCCGACGATGAAGGGAACGGTTTCATAAACGGCGCTGGCCGGATGGAGAAGCCGCACCGAAATTCCCAGGCAGAGAAGAACCGCGAAAGAAACGATATATTTCTGCATCTGATACCCCCGGAGCTATTTTTCGGCCAGGATGGAGTAGAAGTTGCGGTTGCTGACGGCATTGTAGGGGATGCGGTAGTTTTTTTTCAGGATCAGCACCAGGGTGCCCAGAATAGCCGCCCCGATCATCAGGTAGAACAGGGTCTTGGCGCTTCCCATTTCCCTCCCTCTCTTTGAAGATTAGGTTGGCCGGACTTTCAGAAGCACGAATGCACTCCCGACTTGTCGACGATTTTATAAAGTATCGGGTAGGGGTCGCAAGGAGAATCCTGGAGAACGATCGCCTTTCGGCACCGGTCGATCTGGGAGGAGATGTCCCCACGGTCATGGTGGATGGTGAGGATGGGATCCCCTTCTTCGACCCGGTCGCCGACCTTCCGGTGGAAGACGATCCCCGTTCCCATGTCGATCTTGTCTTCGGCCCGGCTCCTCCCGGCCCCCAGTTCCACGCAGGCCAGCCCCATCTCCAGGGCGTTGAGGCGGGCGATGTACCCCGAAGCGTCGGCCAGGAGATCGAAGCGCTGCCCGGCGGCGGGCAGCAGCGAGGGATCGTCGACGCAGGCGGGATCTCCCCCCTGCCAGGCGATCATTTCGGCGAATTTCGCCGCGGCCCGCCCGTCGGAGATGGCGGCCCGGGCCAGGTCTTTGCCCTCGGCGATGCTCCCGGCTTTTCCCCCCATCTCCAGCATCATTCCGGCGATCTCGTAGGTGAGCGTCATCAGGTCGTCGGGCCCCTCTCCCTTGAGACAAGCGATGGTCTCCTTGACCTCGAGAGCGTTGCCGGCGTACCGCCCCAACGGCTGGTTCATATCGGAGATGACGGCCCGGGCGTCTTTCCCGCTGAGGACGGCGATCTCGACCAGAACCCGCGCCATTTCCTCGGCCTGGGCCTGGCTGGCCATGAACGCCCCCAGGCCGGTCTTGACGTCGAAAACGAAAGCGTCGGGGCCGGCGGCCAGTTTTTTGCTCATGATCGATCCGGCGATCAACGGGATGCTGTCCACGGTCGCGGTCACGTCGCGCAGCGCGTACATCCCGGCATCGGCAGGGGCGAGTTTGCGGGTCTGGCCGATGATGGCCACTCCGATTTCCGACACCTGGCGTTTAAACTCCTCTTCGCTGAGGCTGACGCGAAACCCGGGGATGGATTCGAGCTTGTCCAGCGTTCCCCCCGTGTGGCCGAGGCCCCGGCCGCTCATCATCGGAACCGGCACCCCCAGGGAAGCAACCAGGGGGGCGAGGACCAGGCTGACCTTGTCCCCGACGCCGCCGGTGGAATGCTTGTCCACCTTGACGGCGGGGATGGAAGAGAGATCGATGGTGTCGCCGGATGCGAGCATGGTGGCGGTCAGGGCGGTCACTTCGGCCGGGTTCATACCCCGGATGAAAACGGCCATCATCCAGGCGGCCATCTGGTAATCGGGGATTCTCCCCTCCGTAAAACCGTCGACCATGAAGGCGATTTCTTCCGGGGAGAGCTCGCGCCCGTCCCGTTTTTTGACGATAATCTCGTAGGCGTTCATAAAACCTCCCCGCACTGCGGTTGCGCAACAAGCCGGAATTTTAAGCGGGGAAACGGGCCGAGTCAACGGCGATCGGAAGCAAATCGGCCGGCATTTACTTGAAGAGGCGCTCCCGGTCGTTCCGGCGCTGGTAATCGTCATCCCGGCGCCGGGAGTCGTCGCGCCCCTCCATTTCCCGGCGGCTCAAGACCCCGTCGTGGTTCCGATCCTTTTCCCGGAACATCTGCTGGTAATGGGAGTCCCATTCCCGCGCGGAGATGCTCCCGTCCCGGTCGGTGTCGAACAGCCGGAAGCGGTCGTCGTCCGAGGCCGAGGCGGCCGTTGCCCCCAAGGCTATTCCCGCCGCTACCCATGTCCCTATCAGGGCCGTTTTCATCATTCCTTCTCCCGGTTGTCTCTTCGTCTTCCCCCCCGTGCCCGATCCGGCTCCATCCTACACCTCTTCCCCGTTTCCGGCTAGAGCCGGAGCATCCGGCGCGCCGATTCCAGGAACGGATACTTCAGAGGTAGACATGTAGATACTGGAGGGGGGGGAGAAGAGGGTTCAGGAAGGCAGCAAAGAGCATAGAGCATAGTGCATAGAAAAAAACCGGACCCTTTAGGGTTCGGGGGGGAGTTAAACCACCACAGAGGAGAAACAGAGGGTACAAGAGGCACAAGGGAGCATAAGAGGAGAGGGTTCGGGGTTCAGGCTTGGAATTCTACCATGAAGAACATGAAGTCCATGAAGGGGAGAGGGTTTGTGTGTCATTGCGAGGAGTCCCGCGTCTCACGGGACGACGAAGCAATCTCCGGAGCAGTTCGAATATAGTGAGATTGCTTCGCTCCGTTCGAAATACTCTATGCTCCATGCCCTATGCCCTATGCTTTCTCGACCATGAAGGACATGAAGATCATGAAGGGGAAAGGGATAGCCACAAGAAGCACAAGAGGGCACAAGGGGAAAAAGGGATAGCCACAAGAAGCACAAGAGGATTTTTAGAGATGAAGACGGACTGAAGATACCCCATGATGGGCAGTGGGAACCATGAACCTTTCCCCTCTCAATCAGAGTTAATCAGAGTAATCAGGTGCAAAACTCTCCAGGGGCTAAGGCGGGGGGTCTGAACCCTCTTTAGTCAGAGTAATCGGGTGCAAACATTCCCCCATTCCCAATCTGTGAAACCTGCCTGCCGGCAGGCAGGTCTGTGGACTCGTTGAAGGGGCCGAGGCAGGGAGCTACTGAATTCTGAATGCTGTATTCTGAATTCTTGCTCTATGTCCCCTGTTCCCCCGCCGGGGGCTTGCGCCCGAGGACGGTATAAGCGGTCAGGGAGGAGAAAAAACGGCCCCGGCGGGAACGTTGTTCCAATTCCCGGAGCCACTTCCGGCCGGTGGTGTCGTCGAGGGTGCCGTCCGCCGCCATCCGGCGGACGCTTTGGCGAAGGTCGTAGATCCGGTCGGCCAATTCGAAATCTTCAACCAGCGAAACCCCGGGCCGGACGACTATCTCTTCCAGCCCGGCATCGAGAAAATAGTTCCTCAAATCTCTCCCCACGGCCCCGCTCGGGAACGAATCGCACCACGACCGGAGCACGGCGCGGGTAATCTCTCGGTCGTCCGCGGCAAGGGTAAAGCTTCCCCAATCGTTGTCGTAGGCGAGGAGGAGGCCGCCGGGTTCGAGAACCCGAGCCAGCTCCCGAACGGCGTTTCCCGGGTCGACGAGGTGCTGAAGGGTGCGGTCGATCCGGCACCGGGAAAAGGACCCGTCCGAGAAAGGCATCCGGCCGGCGTCGGCCCGGCAAAAACATATCCCGTTTTTCCCCCGGCTCCGGGATTGGGCCAGGACGATCATATCCGCGCTGGTATCGATCCCGATCACGCTTCCGCCCGGGGCCGCCAGCGAGGCCATGCGGAAAACGTCGTCCCCAAGACCGCAGCCGGCGTCGAGGATGGTGCTCCCCGGTCCTATCCGGAGAAGATCGTAGCTTTGCCGTTTGCAGCGGCGGTAGTAGGGGAGCGAGTCCAGCATCCGCAGACAACCGGTATAGGTCTCGACGTTCGGTCTCGCGTCGACATCGGCGAATCCCGAGGCGAGATACTCTTCATGCATCGGAATTACCGGGCGATGGGGATGTCCCCGGGCTCGCCGAAATAGCTCCTGGTGAAGCCGCGCACCGCCCACAGTGCCGTAGCCGGCCGGAAAAGGGCGATACCGTCCGTTCCGTCGCCGTCGTAATCGGCGGGCTGAGGCCGGTCGCCGCCGGCCCCGAACCAGGCCCGGGTCGTTTCTCTCAGCGCCCACAGGCCGGAAGCGGGACGAAATATCCCCGCGACGCGGGTTCCTTCCCCGAGGTAATCAGCCGGAACGGGCCGGTCGCCCGCAGAACCGAAATAGAACCGGGTCACCTGTCGTACCGACCAGAGGCGGGAGCTTCCTCGGAAAGTGGCCATATTCATCGTCCCGTCGCCGTCGTAATCGCCGGGAACGGGCCGATCGGCGCCGGCGCCGAAATAAACCCGGGTGAGCCCCCGAACCCGCCAGACTCCGTCGTCGGCGTTGAATACGGCGACGTCATCGCTCCCGTCGCCGTCGTAATCCCCGGGAACGGGGATGTCGCGGTCGTCGCCGAGGTAGAACCTGGTCAGGGTTCGGATCCACCAGAGACCCTCGCCGGCGCGGAAAACGGTCACGTCGGCGGTCCCGTCGCCGCCGTAATCGCCGGGAACGGGAAGATCGAAAGTCTCTCCGAAGTAAATTCTGGTCAGGCCCCGGACGGCCCAGAGCCCCGAGCTTCCGCGGAAAACGGCGATTTCGCTGGTCCCATCGCCGTCATAATCGCCCGAGGCGATTACGAAGAGCGCCGGCGTCGGCGTGAGCCCGCAGGTGGGGGTGGGGGACGCCGAAGGGCAGTACGGAGTCGCCGTGGCCGATGAAGAAGGAGCAGCGGTGGGAGTAGCGGCGAAGGTGGGAGTGGTTGATGGGGTGGCGGTGACGGAAGCAGTCGGCGAAGGCGTGGGAGTCATGGTGGCCGATGGGGACGGGGTAGGAGTGCCCGAAGGAGTCGGAGTGCAGGACGGGGAGGGCGTGGGCGAGGCCGTGGGAGTGAGGGATGGAGTAGAGGTGGCCGAAGGGGTGGGGCTCGGCGTTGCCGAAGGAGTGGGGGTGCAGGACGGGGTGGGCGTGGGCGAGGCCGTGGGAGTGAGGGATGAGGTAGGGGTGACCGAAGGGGTGGGAGTTTCCGTCGGCGCCGGCGTCGGCGTGCGACTGGGCGATGCGGTCGGAGAAGCGGTAGGCGAGGGCGTCGGGGAAGCCGATGGAGAGGGGGAAGCGGAAGGAGCGGGGGTCGGCGTGGTGCTTGGGGTGGGGGTGGGAAGAGCGTCGAACCGCGCCAAATGGGAAAAACTGTTTGCGGCGAGGGTGGTGAAATCTCCTCCCATGTAGAGGTCTCCGGCGGCGAACGTCAGCGCATAGACGCAGTTGTCCGCATCCGGATTCCAGGCGGCGGCGCCGCCATCCGGGTCCACGGCCGCGATATAATTTCTCTCCTCTCCTCCGATGCTGTCGAACAAGCCTCCCGCGTACACGGTATCGCCGCCGACGGCGACGCCGTAGACATAGTCGTCCGGGTTCGGATTCCAGTCGGTGGCGGCGCCGGATGAATCGACGGCGGCGAGATTGTTCCTCCCCCGGCCCCCGATGTTTTCGAAGGCCCCCCCCGCATAGACCGTCGTGCCGGAAAGCGCGAGAGCAAACACGGCGTCGTCGGGATCGGGGGCCCAGTCGGTGGCTTCCCCGCTGGCGGCGTCGAGAGCGGCCAGATTGCTCCGACCCTGCCCCCCGATGAGCGCGAAACTCCCGCCGACGTAAAGGATGTCGCCGGAAATCAGCATAGCTCTGACGAAACCGGTGGCCGTGGGGTTCCAGGCGGTGGCGGCGCCGCTGGCCGGATCGAGAGCGGCGATGTACTGCCGGTTCTGCCCCCCGATATAGAGGAACTGGCCGCCGGCGTAGACGGTGTCGGCGGTAGCGGCCAGCGTGAAAACGGTGTTGTCCGCCTGGGGGTTCCAGGTGGAGAGCGCCCCGGTGGAGGCGTCGACCGCCGCGATATAGTTCCTGGGTTCACCGCCGACAACGGTAAAGTCTCCGCCGGCATAGACGGTGTCTCCGGAAACCGCGAGCGCGCGGACGAGGCCTCCGGCGTTGGGGTTCCAATCCGTGGCGGCGCCGGTTGAGTCGAACGCGGCGAGGTTGTAGCGTGACAGCCTCCCGATGCTGGTAAAATCTCCGCCGGCATAGATGGTACTTCCGGCAGCGTCGAGGGCGTTGACGGCGGCGTCGGCGTTGGGGTCCCAAGCGCCGGCGGCTCCCGTGGAACTCGTGAAAGCCGCGATCCGGTTCCGGGACTGCCCGCCGATGGACGTGAAGGCCCCGCCGGCGTAGACGGTCTCCCCGGACACCGCGAGGGCGTTGACGGCGGCGTCGGCGTCGGGATTCCAGGAGGTGGCGTTTCCGTCGGCATCGATCGCCGCGATCCGGTTCCGGGATTGTCCGCCGATGGACGTGAAGGCCCCGCCGGCGTAGACGATCTCCCCGGACACCGCGAGGGCGTTGACGGCGTCGTCGGCGCCGGGATTCCAGGCGGTGGCGGCCGCCGAGGCCGCGTCGAGGGCGGCGATGTGCATTCGAGTCTGCCATCCGATGGCCGTGAAGAGCCCGCCCGTATAGACGGTGGACCCGGAGACAGCCAGGGAATACACCGCGTTGTCGGCATTGGGGTACCAGGGCTCGGGGGTTCCCGTGGAAGCATCTATGGCGGCGATGAAGTTATGAATATCCCCGCCGACTATGGAGAAATCGCCCGCGGCGAAAATGGTGGTTCCGGAGACGGCCAGAGCGCGAACGGTATCGTCGGCGTCGGGATCCCAGGAGGTGGCGCTCCCGGCGGCGTCCAGAGCCGCGAGCCGGTTCCGGGATTCCCCGCCGATGGCATTGAACTCCCCGCCCACATAGAGGACGCTCCCGGAAAGAGCCAGGGCATGGACGGGACCGGTGGCGTCCGGGTTCCAGGAAGCGTCAAGAGAGCCGTCGGCGAGAATGTGGGCGATCCGGTGTCGATCGGTTCCGTCGACCGTCATGAATCCGCCCCCCACGTACCAGCCGCCGACGCCGTCGGAGGCGACGGCGTAGACGGCGCCCTCCACCCGGGGGAAAGCGGCCTCCGGCTCGCCGGAAACGGCATCGAGGGGGACGCCGCTGCGGGTGTTCGGCCCCACGTGGCCGAACGAGCCCCCGATATACATGACCGAGCCGTCGGTGGCGACGGCCCTGACGGTGCCGTCCGTTACCCAGACTTCCGGGTCGGGGGCGGGCTCGAGTTCGGCCCGGGCGGCGGTAACCGCGCCCGGCGAAAGCAGGATACCGGCGGCCAATACCGGGACGATCAAGACTTTTTCCCGCGAGCAGCCGGGTCTTCTCGATCTTCTCACGAGGCGCCCGCTTCGGTTATCAGGTGCAACCGGGTGTCCGCCGACAAGCCCCGGGTGAGGGTTCTCCGGTTCGAATTCATCGGGCGACCGGGATATCCTCGGGCTTACCGAAATAGCCCCTGGTGAAGCCTCGCACCGCCCACAGCGCCGTGTCTTCCCGGAACAGGCCGAGGTCGGCGGTCCCGTCGCCGGTGTAATCCGCCGGTTGCGGCCAGTCGACGGTCTTCCCGAAATAGGTGCGGTTTCCCCCCCGTACCGCCCACAGACCGCGGGAGGGGCGGAAAACGGCGATGTCCCAGGTCCCGTCGCCGGTGTAATCGGCGGGCGCGGGCCAGTCGGATTGCTTTCCGTAGTAAACCCGGGTCGAACCCTTCACCGCCCAGAGGCCGGTGGCGGGACGGAAGACGGCGATTTCTCGGAGCCCGTCTCCGCGGTAATCTCCCGGGACCGGGCGGTCCCGGTCGGTTCCGAAGAAAACGCGGCTCACTCCGCGGATCTTCCAGAGACCGGCCTGGAAGACGGCCATGTCGGCGGTCCCGTCTCCGTTGTAATCGCCCGGCGCCGGGGTATCCCCGAACGTCCCGAACCCGACCCGGCTCAGCCCCCGGATCGCCCAGAGACAGGTAGAAGGACGGAAGATGCCGATATCGGTGGTACCGTCGCCGTTATAGTCGCCGGCGACGGGCAAATCGCCTTCCATGCCGTAATAGACCCGGCTTACGCCCCGGATCGCCCAGAGGCCGGAAGCGGGACGAAAGACCGCGATTTCGCTGACGCCGTCGCCGGTATAATCTCCGGAATGGATCATGCAGCCGGTGGGGGATACGGCGGCCGCGCTGAACTCGGAGGTGTTCCCGTCGGCGTCGGTGGCCGTGGCCACGATCGGTTCTCCCGGGTTCACCGGCACCGCCGGCGAAAACATGGTTTTGACCGTGCCTGCCGGGGTCGAGTAGTCGGCGAAGCCGACGTATTCCTTTCCCTGGCCGGAAGCGGAGGTAAAAAACTCCACCCGGATGGGGTAGGTGGAGTTCGCCGGCGCCGAGGGGACGTTGTAGGCGGCCTTCAGGTCTCCGGCCGGCGTGACCTTGAGCGCGGTCAGGACCGGAAAATTCTGTAAGCGGTTCGGCCCGGTGTCGGGATCGTCGGGATCGTTCGGGGTCCTACCGTCGCCGTTCAGGTCGATGCCCAGCTCGGGGTTGGAGAAGATGGAGTTGGCCAGCATGGCATTGCCGTTGTGGCCGGTGACGGTGATGCCGGTGTATCCGTTGTGGGCGATGGTATTGCCGGCTCCGACGTCGCCGCCGATGGTGGTATCGTAAGCGCTGTGGGAAACGCTTATCCCGGAGTAGCCGTTCCCCAGAGCCCCGAGCCCGGTGGCGTCGGTGCCGATGAGGTTTCCCTCCACCGTGATATCCCTGGAACTCTGGATGTCCACGCCGTAAATGTCGTTCCCCGAGATCAGGTTCCCCTCTCCCTCGGCCGCCCCCCCGATGACGTTGTGGTCCGAGCTCTCGCTGAGACAGATCCCGCTCCAGGCGTTGGCAATGGCATGGGTCCCCGTCACGTCGGTGCCCAGGTAATTCCCCTGGAAGGTGTTATAGGTGGAATAGTACACGTTGATCCCCTGCTGTTGGTTGCCGGAGATCAGGTTTCCCTCTCCCTCCCCGCTTCCCCCGATGCTGGAGTATTCACCCTCGCATTCGATGCCGTGCCCGGAGTTGGGGAGGGCGGCCGTCCCGGAAACGTCCGTCCCGATACGGTTGCCGGTGACGGTGCTGTGCGTGGCGCAGTATTCCAGGATGATGCCGGGTCCCTCGTTCCCGGAGATCAGGTTATTCGTGATGGAGTTGTGATCGCCGCAGACGTCGATCCCGCCCGTGGAGTTGTGAATGTGGGTGGTGCCCGAGGCGTCGGTGCCGATGTAGTTGCCCTTGATCGTGCAATAGTCCGCGCCCACGACCTCGATGCCGTATCCGTAGTTGCCGGAGATGACGTTCCGCTCCGCCGGGGAATCCCCGCCCACGACGGTATAGTCGGAGGACTCCTGTTCGATACAGACGGCGCTCTCATGGTTGGGGTGGGCCGCGTCCCCCGAGGCGTGGAGGCCGAGGTAGTTGCCCTCGATCGCCACCCCCCGGGGGTTGAGGAGGTAGATGGCGATCCGGTTCCATCCGCCGATGGCCAGCCCGCGCACGCGGCTGTTGTCGCTGTCGGTAAAGAAATAAAGAGCGCCGACGCCCTCCCCGGCGGAGGAACCGTCGAGTTCGATCATGATCGCGGCCGGGGAGGTCTCGGTCGCCATGGCCGCGCCGGGCTGGGAGTAACCGTCGACGGTCACCGGGCCGGTGAAGGCGGGGAACCAGGAAGCGGGGCTGATGACGTGCGGCCCCGTCCCGGGAATGTCGAACTCGATGGTGTCGGCGCCGGGGTTGGAGTTGGCGTCGTCGATGGCCTGGCGGAAACTGCCCGCTCCCGAGTTATCGGTGTTGGTCACGGTGTAGGTGGCCGCCGGAACCGAGAAAACAACCAGAACCGTTCCCAGCACGCCCGCGCCCAGCGCGCTTTTTATCGTTCTCATGATGCATCTCCTCGTGCTATGTGTATCTTTCCGGTTGACTATACGCTTCCACCGCCGGCTTTTCAGCCAATAACGACGGCCATTTACCGGGAACGAGAGGTGCCTCCGGCATCGGAGGCGCCCCGGCCGTTTCTCATGCTGACACACGTTCGTTCGAGAGTACAAGGAAACCCCGAGTAAAACGCTCATCGGTGTCTTTGAGCGGGGCCGGCGACTGGCGGGCGGCAAGAGGTCGTCTTCCGTCGCGCCGGTTATCAGGATCGGCTCGCCTCGGCCGGCTCGGGACGAACTCTCCGCTGCACGGGTTCTCAGCCGCCGTCGTTCGATAACAAAGCCGGAGGGATTTCCTTGCCGTCGGAGATGAATCGTGTCACGGAGCGCGATCGACGGGGACGGATAACTCCAGAGGTGCTCGCTTCGGCGATTTTGAAAACAAATTTATTAGCGGGTGACGGGAATATCGCCGTTCACCCCGAAGTATACCCGGCTCACTCCCCGGATCGTCCAGAGCGCGCTGAGCGGGCGAAAGACGGCAGTGTCGTCCAGAGAGTTTCCCTCGAAATCTCCGACCACCGGGCTGTCCCCGGCAGCACCGAAATAGAACCAGGTAACGCCTTGAATCGCCCACAGTCCGGTGGACGGTCGAAAAACGGCGATCCGGTCGCGAAAGGCGCCGGCCAAGCGGGAAGAGCCGTACCATTGATACGCCCCCGGGACCGGGCGGTCCCCCCCGGTCCCGAAGTAGCGGCGGGTGACGCCGCGGACGGCCCAGAGGCCGGAGGCGGGCCGGAAGACGGCGATCGAGTCGCTGCCGTTCCCGTCGTAGTCGCCGGGGACGGGCAGGTCTCCGGAAGCACCGAAATACGCGCCGGTGAGGTTCCGGACCGCCCAGCGGCCGCTTGTCTTTCCCATGACGGCAACGTCGCAGCAGCCGTCGCCGTCGTAATCGGCGGGGACGGGCAGATCGTCCGCCCCCCCGAAATAGAGTCGGGTTATCCCCTTGATCGCCCAGAGTCCGACCGAGGGCCGGAAAATCGAGACATCGGCGTAGCCGTCGCCGTTGTAATCTCCGCTCACGGGGAGATCGCCGGTAGTCCCGAAATAAACCCGTCCCAACCCCCGCACGGCCCAGAGGCCGGAGGCCGGCCGAAAGACGGCGATATCGGCGTTCCCATCCCCATTGTAGTCACCGGAATCCAGAACCAGATATTCCGGTGTGAGACAAGGACTCGGCGTTGGAGTAATCGAAGGGGTGGGAGTACGGGACGGGGTGGTCGTCACCGACGGGGTCGGCGTCGCCGAAGGCGTGGGGGTGACGCTGGACGTCGGCGTCGCGGTGGGGGTGGTTGTGGGGGTGGCCGAAGGCGTGGGCGTGGGGCTGATGGGCCCGGTGACGCGGACGTCGTCGAACGCCAGGTCGCCGGAGG
>DAOSXE010000020.1 GCA_035380285.1 bacterium
GTCGATGGTGCGCATGATGTCGTCCCGGGTTTCGGAGGGCGCTCCGATCATGAAATAGCCCAGGGTCTCGATCCCCAGTTTCTTGGTGGCGGCGAACGTTTCCCGGACCTGGTCGAGGGTGATCCCTTTGTTGAGGACGGCCAGGATCTTTTCGGTCCCGGCCTCCACCCCGTAATGGATGCGTTCGCAGTGGGCCCGGCGCAGGCGTTCCAGCATCGGGGCGTCGACGCAATCCACCCGGGCCCGGATGTCCCAACCGATATCGAGGCGCCGGCGGATGATTTCGTCGCAGACCTCCATTACCCGGGGCTTGCTCACGGTGAAGGTGTCGTCGTAGACCAGGAACTCGTGGATGCCCAACTCCAGGCAGGCCTCCATCTCGTCGACCACGTTGACGGCGCTGCGGGCCCGGAACCGCTTTCCCAGATGGGGTCTGCCGCAGAACGAGCAGCGGAAAGGGCATCCCCGGCTGGTGATCATGGTCGTGATCGGCTGGCGCTTGGCCATGACCGAGCTGTAGTTGCGCCAGGGGGTGAGGGTCCGGTCGGGGAAGGGAAGGGCGTCCAGGTCGGCGACCAGTTCCGCGGGGGGGTTGCGGTGAAAACCGTATTCGTCCGTCCAGGCCAGGCCCGGCACGCTCTCCCGCGCGCCCTTCCCGTCCAGGCAGTCGGCCAGGGCGGCGAAGCCGGCTTCTCCCTCCCCGGCCAGGACGTAATCGACGCCGTCCAGCCGTGCCGTCTCTTCCGGATAGATGAAGACATGCCCCCCGCCCACGACCACCGGGACCCCCGGGCACGCCTCCTTGACGGTGCGGACGGTCTTGACCACGTCCAGGAGGGTGAAGGTCATGGCGGTGATGCCGACCAGGCCGGCCTTCGCTTCCCGGATCCTGGCCTCCAGTTCCGGATAGGTCAGCTCCTCCACCTGGGCGTCGATCACCTCCACTTCATGCCCGGTTTTCTCCTTGAGGTAACCGCCGATATAGAGCAGCCCCAGCGGGGGGTTGAAGCCCCGCTCCTCGTCGATCAGGGCCGGGTTGTTCCCGGTGAGTTCGTTTTCCCGGGGCGGATTGATCAGAAGGACTTTCACCGCTGAATCCGCTTATCGATCAGGTCGGCGATCAGGGCCAGGCCCATCATCTGCAGCCCCGACATGATCACCACGATGACGGTTATATCCATGACCCGTCCCAACACGAATTTGCTGTAGACGAGGATGCCCGCGGCCAAGAGGAAGAGGAGGACGCCGGCGGGGACGAAAATCTTGAGGGGGTGGAAGTACAGGCTGGTTCTGAGGATGAGGTTGACCAGATTTCCCGTGTCCTGGACAGGGCGGAACTTGGAGCGTCCTTCCCGGTGGTGGTAGTTGATGGGAAGATAGGCGACGCGGTATCCGTTGCTGAGAAAAGCCAGGGTGATGGTGGTGGTGAAGGAGAATCCGTCCGGGAAGATGTTGAAGAAGCGCAGGGCCGCTTCGCGGTTGAAGACCCGCAGGCCCGAGTTCAAGTCCGGAATCTTCATCCCCGCCAGATAATTGGCCATGGCCCGCAGCAGCGCTTTCGGTATCCGGCGGTGGCAGGGGATCGCCACCCGATCCCCGGTCCGCGACCCCACCACCATGTCGTGGTCGCGGGCGCTCTCGAGGAGAGCGGGGATGGCGTCGATGGGGTAGGTGCCGTCGGCGTCGGTGATGAGGACGGTGTCGAACTTCGCCGCCCGGATGCCGTCCTTGAGCGAGGCCCCGTAACCCCGGTTGACGGGGTGCCGGATGAGCAAAGCCGCTTCCGGCGCCACCGCGGCCGCGGTCCCGTCGGTGGAGGCGTCGTCGACGACGATGACCTCGAAGTCCACCCCGCTGTCGGCCATGACCGACCGCACCTGCCCGACCACCGGGGCGATGCCCGATTCCTCGTTGTAAGCCGGTATGACTATCGATACCCCGTTCATGTGCGTTCCTCGGATTAAAAACTATATGCCCGGTTCGGGGGCAGTGTCAATCGCCCCCCCGGACTCCGGCAGGAAATAGTAGCCGACGATCTCGTCCCCCCACCGGTCCCTGATCTCTCCGAGCGCGCCGCGCGCCCCCGTGGATTCGACCGCCGCCTCCAGCGCCTTCCGGTTGGGGGGGTGGACCACCACCGCTCCCGGTTCGCTTCCCCGGGAGGCGCGCACCAGGGAGTCGGCGAGTCCGGCCGTCCCCGCGAAGTAGGCGCAGAGGGGATGGGCGGCGATTTCGTGGTAGTCGTAGTACCGGTGGATGTCGGTGTGATAACGGTAGAGCCTCCCCGTTTCCGGGTAGCAGAGAAAATCGATCGCCCGCGCCGGCCCCAGGGTGGTGTAGAAGCTTTCGAAGTGAACCTCGGTCCGCCGCCCCCGGCGGAAAAGGTCGGCAACGAAAAGCCCGACCGCGTTCGAATCCGGTTCCTTCATGGCGAAGTAGCGGGAGACGTTCAGGACCGTCAGGGGCAGGAGGTAGAGGACGACGGCCGCCGCCCCCAGGGAGATTCCGACCCGGCGCGTTTTTCCGGGGAAAAGTCCGAGGAACCTCGACCCCAGGGCGGTGATGAAGACCGCCGCCGCCAGGCAGATCAGGGGGATGCCGAGAATGAGGTGCCGCGGCGGCGAACCGATGGGTTTGACCAGGGCCATGAAAGGAACGGTTGCGGGCGCGATCCAGAGAACGAGAAACAGGTAGCGGGTGCGTTTCCAGTGGTACAGCGCCCAGGCCAGGCCCAGAACGGCGGGCAGGAAGACGGCCCGGTTGACCAGGCCGCCCTTGGGGGGATAGGTGAACGAGCCCGACCAGCGGTCGACGCAGAGGTTGAGGTAGAGGTCCTCAAGGTTGGTCAGGAGCTGGCCCGGCACCAGTTCCCAGCGCATGGACATATCCGCCCGCGATTCGCTGCCGATGAAGGGGTAGATGCTTCCCCCCTTGGAGCTTTTGTAGGCGGTGTCGGCGATCATCCCCAGGCTCCCGGCCTGGATGGAGAAAAAAACCGCGAAGACGGCCAGAAAGACGAGGAAGCCGGGCAGGTTGCGGCGGAAAAAACCGCGCCGCAGCGCGGCCCGCGCCACCCACAGCGCCAGAAGCATGGGGAGCACGATTTTGACCGGGAGGTAGCAGAAACCGTAGAAACTGAGGACGAACCCCAGGAAGAGATAGGGGAGGATCCGCTGGGAGCGGATGGCGGTGAAGAAGAGGTTGAAGACGAGCAGGGCGAAGGCGATGCTCATGCTCCCGAACATGCCGGCTCTGAAGATGGTCATATGCCAGGGGGAGATGGCGAAGAGCGCGGCGGCCAGGAGTCCGGCGCCGGGGGAGAAGAGCCGGGCACCCAACAGGTAGAGCAGGGCGATGGCGGCCATCCCCCAGAGGACGGAGATGCTTCGGAACGCGACCAGATGAACCCCGAAGAGGCGCATCATCTCGGCGGCGGGAACGGTAAAAAGCGCCGAACTGCAGGAATCCGCCCCGTAGGAGCGGGGAAAATAGGTCCAGATGAAATCGGTGGTGTCGGGGTCTCCTTCCAGAAGCTGGACGCCGACCAGGGCGTTGGTGGCTTCGAATTCGTCGAAACGGGGCTGGCTGTCGATCCGGTAGAAGCCGGCGGCGGTGGCGGCCAGCAGCAGAGCGCCCAGTCCGGCGGCGTACATCCCCCCCCGTTTCCCGCGCCCCGGCTCCGCGGGGCCCGGGAACAGCCCGGCGACCAGGACCGCTCCCGCCGCCAGCAGGTAGCGGATGAACCCCTCCCGGCCCAGGCCGTCGCTCAGTCGGTTTTCCGCACTCAGGGCCAGCGCCAGGGCCAGGGCCAGGAAGAGGAAGCCCCCGGCGCGCCGCCGCCGCGCCGCCGCCGCCGCGACCGCGGCCAGAAACAGCGCCGCGCCGCCGATCCCGAACAGGACTTCGCCGCGGTTTTTCATGAACAGGACGGCGGCGCCGGCGCCGCGGTCGATGGTTTCGAAAACGGGTCGCAGCGCCGGCAGCGAGCCTTCGGGACCGAAAGCCGTCTTCCGGGCGGCCGTCAGCACCCCGGCGAAAAACAGGGCGTACAGAACCGCCGCCGCCGTCCCCGCGGCCAGGGCCCGCCGGTTCGGCGGTACCCGCTCCCGGCGCAGGAACAGACCTCCGGCGACCAGGACCAGAGCCAGGGCCGCCATCCGAAAGACGGGAGCGAGGATGAAGCTCCCGGAACTCACGGCTCTTCCGGCACCGGCCGGTCGAAGATCGCCGTCCGGGCGATCCGTCTTCCGAACCGGTCCCTGGGTTCGTCGATCCGGGCTCCGGGCAGTTCCCGCGCCAGTTCCGGCACCCGGCGGGACGCCGGCTGCTGGTCGGCGACTACCAGCGCCGCCGGCCTCCCCCCGGCGGACAGCTCCCGGGCGGTCCGTTCGACCAGGTCGGGGCGGATGTAGCGGTATCCGTAGGCCGGTTTCCCGGAAGTATCGAGGAGGAGGAAGTTGATGGTCTTGCGGCTGAGATCGTTGATGGGGACCACGACCAGCTCGTATTCGCGCGGAAAGGAGAGAAGATAATCGTCGAACGAGCGTTCCTCGTCCCAGCGACCCGCCGGTTGGTTGCTGTCGAAAAAGACGTGACAGTTGAAGACTCCGATTCCGGCCAGTCCCGCCGCCGTCAGGACGGCCGCCGCCGCCCCGCCGGTTTTCCCCAGCGCCGCCCGGGCCAGGACGGAAAAGCGGGAAAGCGGGATCGCGGCCAGGCAGTAGATGAAGGGCCATGAAACCATCATTCGTCTGACCATCACCGGGGGCCGGGAGAGCAGGTTGGGGACGAGGAAGGCCGCCAGGAAGAAGAGCAGAAGCCGGTAGTTCAATTTTCGGATACGGGCCAGGGCGGTGCCGATTCCGAGGATGAAAAGGACCGAAACGCCCGGGTTGAAAAAGAGGTTTCCCCGCGGCCAGGGGTCGTAGTTGAAGTTGCGGGAAAAGAAGAAATCTTCTCCCAGCTTGAGCAGGTTTTCCCAGACCAGGGGAAGCCCCCGGAGGTAGTCGGCCTGGGGGGTGTAGAGATGGCCCTGGGTCCGGTGCCAGACCGATTCGTAGCCGGCGAAACTGGGGGCCATGACCCGGAAGACGGGGATGTTCAACACGGCCCCGATCGCGACGACGGCGAGGACCCCGGCGGCCAGGCCGGGCAGGTTTCCCCGCAGAAACCCCCGGTGGAAGAACAGGAAAAAGAGAATGAGAACCGCCGCCAGCAGCACCGGGTATTTGGCCGGTGAATAAAAATAACCGGCGAAGGAGCAGGCGGCCCCCAGCAGGATCCAGGAGGTGACGTCGCGCCGCAGCAGGGCCCTCAGCAGCAGGAACACGATAAGAAGGCTGACCGTCTGGGTCGAACAGAGCAGGAGCCCGATCCGGCTGTAGTTGATGTGGAGGGGGGAAACGGCCATGAGCAAGGCGGAAATCAGGGCCAGCCGTTTTCCGAAGAGGATGCCGACGATGCCGTAGGTGAGGAGGACGGACAGGGTGCCGTAGACGACCGGAACCAGCTTCAGGGAGGCCAGGGAAACCCCGAGGAGACGAAAGGAGAGGGCTACGCAGTAGGTGTAGACGGGGGAGAGGTTCAGATGCCCCAGCCCCCGCCAGATGGTGGAGGTCCAGAGGGAGGGAGCGTGTTGGCCGTTGAGGACGTTGAGCGCCTGCCAGGCATAGTCGGACTCGTAGTGGTCGAAGCGGACGGAAACCGCCCCCAGCAGGTGGACCCTGAGGGCGAAGGCGAGCAGGACCGTCAGGGCCGCCATCGCCGCAGCCGGCACGCCTTCAGCCCAGGGCCGTCCCCCGGATCGAAGCGGGGACGGGGAAGCCGCGGCCGAGGCGAAGGCGTAGACGCCTCCCGCCACCAGGAACAGGGGTCCCCAGAAGAAGTTCCAGGCGCTCAGGAAGACGCCGCCGGCCAGGGCGAAGGACAAGCCCAGAACCAGGAGGATGAAGCCGGCGCCCCCCTTCCTCCGGGCCACCCCCGCCCAGAGGATCAGTCCCGCCGCCAGGGCGGCCGCCGCGCGCCGGAGCAGGGGCAGGTGGGGAAAAAGCCAGTCGTCCAGCGCCCGCCCCGCCTTCACCGCGGGGTCCACGATTTTTCCGGTGAGGGCGGAGGTGCCTCCGGGGAGGACGGCCGCCGCCCAACACCCCCATCCGATCGCGGCCGCGGTCGCCAGGACCAGGAGGGTCTTCCACCGGGTCCGGCGGTAGGCCGGCGCCGTGAAGAACCCCTTGACCGCCAGCCCGGCCGCTATTCCGCCGGCGCCCAGAACGAGCAGGATGATCCGGGACGGTTGCATGGGCCGGGGTCAGTCCGAGAAGGATATCTTCATGTTGGTGTAGGCCGGTCCCGCGTCCTTGGCTTCCATCCGGTTGATTTCATGGAAGAAGCGGTCGTCGAAGACCGGATCCTCCCCCGGCCATCCCCCCGAACCGCGGTAGACGTGGGTGTTGCGCCCTCCGGGCCAGGTGCAGCCTACGAAAATGACGGCGTCTTCGCTGCTGAACGAAAATTCGCTCCAATCCCCGGTTTCCTTCGCGGTCAGGAATTCGGAACGGGCGATCTCCCGGTCGGGTTTGTTGTCGCCGTTGCGGTCGGCGAAGGCCACGATGTGAAATCCGCCGTCTTCTCCCTCCAGGGCGTGGGCGATGCGGACGGTCACGGTGCTCCCGGTTTTCTTTTCGGGCTTGACCCGCCAGACCCAGAGGACATAGTTGCCCTGGGTGTTATGGATGTTGCCGGTCATCAGGCCTTTTTCGGCCATCTCCCGGGGCATCGTCGGCGGTTTGCGGGGTCGGGGCGCGGCCCGGTCGGGGGCTTCCCGGGAGTCGCGGCCGGCGGAGGAGAAAAGGCTCTTGACCCAGGCCGCCGCTCCCCCGGCCGGTCCCCGGGGGAAGAAGGGCCGAACGGTATCGTAGGCTACCGCCAGAAAGAGCGCCACCCCGGCGACTATCAAGACGTTGCCCCACAATCTGCGGCTGAACAGTTTCATAGCGATCCCCGTTTGGTTGGTTCCCGGTCAAAAAGAATACCACCCCCGCTGGGGGAGCACTATAATACGGTGATTTACAGCCGAAACTCAAGCGCCGCCTGGGTGAATAATGCCGCGTACCCTGATCGAGAAACGTCTGGAACTGGTCCTCTTCCTCGTTCTTCTGTTCAGTTTCGCTTATTTTTACCAGGGAGGGGGGGCCAATCAGAACGCCCGCCTCGACCAGATCCGTTCCATCGTCGAGTACGGCCAGCTCAACCTCAAGGGGACGGCCGGGAGCCACGACATCGTCCAGGTGGGGCGCAGGACTTATCCCAACAAGGCTCCGGGGATAGTGTTGGCGGGCACGCTCCCCTTCCTGGCGGCCGCGTGGCTCAAGGGGCCCGCCCTGCTCCTGGTGGAGGAGAGGTATCTCTACCTCTTCGTCAGCTACCTGGTCACCGTCCTGACGGTGGGAGCGGTCTGCGCCGCGGGGGGAGTGGTCTTCTTCCGGCTTCTGGGGCTGTTCGACGGGCGCCCCGCCCCCCGGCTTCTGGCAGTCGCCGCCCTCTTCGTCGGCACTCCGGCTTTCGCTTATTCCACCATGCTCTACGGCCATATGGCGGGATCGGTCTGGGCGCTGCTTTCCTTCTACCTCCTCTATAAGTACTCCTGCGTTCTGCCTCACGCCCCCCGTGCCCGGTTTTTTATTTTCCTCTCGGGGCTCTCCGGCGGTTGGGCGGTGGTGACGGAATATCCCACCATCGTCATCGTCGCGGTTCTATCCCTGTACTGCCTGTTCCGCTCCGCCCGGCTGCGCACCGGGCGCTGGTGGGGGAACGCGGGAGCGTTCCTGCTCGGGGCCCTCTTCCCGGCTCTGGTGCTGCTCGGGTACAACCGGGCGGTCTTCGGCCGCTGGCTGTACGTGGCCTACTTCGACAAGCGCGCCGCCGCCCACTCCGCCTATAAGCGGGGCCCGGTGTTGGGGTTTTCCTTCCAACTGCGCACGTTCCTCAACGTGGTCTGGCAGACCTCCTTCGGCGCCTATCGGGGTTTTTTCCACCTCTCCCCGTTCCTGGTTCTGATTTTCCCCGGCACCTGGTACCTGGCCCGCCGCCGGGGCGGGGGCGGCCTGGCCCTGGCGATCTGGTTCATGGCTCTGGCTTATTTCGCCCTCAATTCGGTCTACCCCTACTGGTACGGAGGCAAGGCTCTCGGCCCCCGGCACGCCATGGAGATGCTCCCCTGGCTGGTGCTGCTGGCGTTTTTCTGTATCCGGCGCCTTCCGCTTCTCTCGGGGGCACTGGTCGCGGTTTCCGCGGCCTTGATGCTGGTCGCGGTTTCGGTCCGGCCGGAGGAGTACGTGACCCGGCCTTTCCGGGACCTCTACTTCGAGTGTTTCCAGGACGGCGCCCTCGCCATCCGGGGGGAGCCCAGTTTCGTCAACGCCGGCGAGTTCAATTCGTTCAATGTGGGCCAGCTTCTGGGGCTGCCGGGCCGTTCCAGCCTCGTTCCCCTGCTGGCCGTCTGGTTCGCGGGAGGACTGTTCATGAGTATAGTTTCGCTGCGTCACCGCGCCGACGGCGCCGCTTCGGTCTCGTCGGCCGCGGTCAGGATCCTGGGAGCGGTGGTCGTGCTCCTCCTCGTTCTCGAGGGAGTCACGCTCTATCGGCTCATGCGGCTGGAGGAGGAGGTCGCCCTGCTCACCGACACCGGGGAATACCGGGTTCCCCCCGGTGAAATTCCGGCCGCCCAGGTCAGGGAGAAAGCTTCTCCCGGCCACCGTCTCCAGGTCTGGGAAGTGCTCAAGCCCTACGCCCCCGGCGACCTGGTCACGGTCAAGGCCGAACACGCCGCCGGCGGGGATAAAGGCGGGTTCTCCATCATCGCTTTCGCCGACCGCAACGGCGACGGCCGCCCCGACATCGAGATCAGCCGTTCCCCCTTCCTCGCCGGCCGCCGGGCCGGAGACTGGAGCCAATGGAGCTTCCGGGCGCCGACGGGAAAGATATTCGTCGGCTACACCTGGCGCGAAGGCGCCCGGGTGTACTTCGAGCGCACCGGATGGAAGGATGCGAGTTTCTCCCCGGAGATGTATTACTCCTCGGGAGAACTCCCCACGCTCTCCACCAGCCCCCGGGCCAGTAACCTGGCGGTGGAGATCGGCGCCGGCGGGGCGGCGCGGTGAGTCTCGGTTCCCGGACCCGCTTCTGGGTCCTCCTGATTTTTCTCGGCAACCTGGGCCTGCGCCTGGCCCTGGTCTCCTGGAATTACGCCACCTACACCGACAGCATCGACTACATGACCGCCCTCGACCGGGTGAGGGGGACCATCATCCTCCCCGGTTATCCCTTCGCCGTCGACCTGCTCGAGCTTCTCACCGGCGATCCCCAACTGGCCGGGCGCCTGGTTTCGATCGTCTTCGCTTCCCTGTGCGTTTTTCCGCTCTACGGTCTGGGCCGGATCGTCTGCGGCCGGCGCGCCGGGCTTTTGACCGTGCTCTTCTACAGCGTTTCTCCGCTGCTTCTGCGCTGGTCGCTGCGGGTGTTCCCCCACGGAATGTACGCTTTCCTGGTGCTCGCCTTCCTCTACGGGATCTTCCGTTCCCTGGAGAGCGGTTCGGTCTGGTGGCTGGCGGCCGGCGTATTCTGCGGCGGCCTGGGCGTCGTAACCTATCCCACCGGCCTCATCCTGGTCCCCGTCGCCCTGGCGGCCGTGGCCGGCCACCTGTTCCGGACCGCGGCCCGGGAACGTTCCGGGCCGTACTGGTGGGCGGTTTTCCTGGGGGGCTGGGCGGCGCTCGGGGCCGCGTTCGCCGCTTTTCCGGCCTGGCGTTCGGCGCCCGAGGCCGCGCTGGCGTTTCTGCTGGGGATCTTTCCGTTGGGGCTCCCCGGTCCCGCCGCGCTCTGGCCGATTCTGCTGCTGGGCGCCGGCTGGGGGACGGCGCTTGTGGTCGTCTCCTACCTGCTGCCCGCCCGCGGCGGGCGCCCCGGCCGTTCCCTGAGGCGCCCCCTGGAGCTGCTGGCCCTGGCCGCCGCCTTCTCCGGCTACGCTTTCCTCCATGTCTGGCAGCGCTATCTTTCCATGAGCACCTGGTACCAGGAAGGGATGAAGAACTCCATGCGTTCGCTGTCCGGGCGCTGGGAGCAATGGCTGACGTATTATCTTCAGTCCTATCCGTACGTTCTCGTCTACCCCGTCGCCGCCTTGGCGTTGGTGGGCCTGGTCCTCGTCGCCCGGCGCGCCCGGAGAAGCGCGGTCGTCGCCGCCTGGCTCGTCTTCTTCATCTATTTTCTGGCCGGGGTTTTCTACACCCTGGTGGCGAACAAATGGTGGACTCCCCGCTACCAGTACACCCTGGTCGCCGTTACCCTTCCTTTGGCCGGGTGCGGCCTTTCGGTCTTTTTCGATTCCCCCCGGCGCCTCCTGCGCGGCCTGGGTTGGGGGCTTCTCCTCCTTTCCCTGGGCGCCTCCGCGGTTTTCACGGCTTTCGTTCTCTACTGGTCTCGCGACAGTTTCGCCGACATCCGGCGCAGCGCCGACTATATCCGCGAGCACCTTTCCGGCCGCCGCGTCTACTCCAGCGAACTCCGCAAGGTGGGATGGTGGGCCCGGACCCCCGTACGGGGCTATACTTCCGGATCCCGGAGCTCGGTCCGTCCCGGCGATTATGTCCTCCTGGTCGGCTGGCACACCAACCTTGCCACCGAACTGCGCTACCTTTCCTCCCGGTATCCCCTCCGGGAAGTCCACCGCGAGACCGTAACCATCAGGGGGCTGCTCGCGGACGATATCGTCGACTGGGCCGGCCGGCGCCTCTCGCGCCGGGCCAACTCCCCGGTCTGCTGGGAAGAGAGGTTCCGCCCGCAGACCCTGGAGAGCCTGATCGTGGAAGTGCTCGATCCGGAAACGGGCGCGGGGCCCGACCAGGGGCGCCTCCTGCTCCCTGCCCCCGGCGACCTCCCGGTGGGAGGGGTCGAGCACGCCGACTACTTCGATTCCGGTTTCTGGGAGGTGTCCCCTCCGCCGGCCGCCGGAAGCGCGGTCGTGGTGGAGATGGCCCATGCCCGCCCCGGGGCCGAGGGGTCCTTCCGGATGGCGGCTTACGCCGACGAAGACGGAGACGGACTTCCCGACCGTCTCCTGGCCGAGTCCCCGCTGCTGGAGTCGGAACGAGCGGGCGAATGGTCCCGCTGGGAATTCACCTCCCCCGGGGGAAGAATTTTCGTGGGAAGCCGCTGGAGCCTGGGCAATTGGATCTACTACGAACGCGGCCGCTGGATCGACCAGCCTCTCGGGGAAGTGATGTTCTATTCCCGGGGAGGGGAACCCCGCAACAAGGCCAACCCCATCGTCACCAACCTCAAGGTCTCCTTCGCCGCCGCCACGGCGCCGGCCCCCTGATCTTTCCGGATCGGTCTTGGCGGAGCCCGGGGGGATGGGGTATGCTCGGAGCCGGGGAGGAAGGACATGACGCAAAACCCGAAAACTCGCCGTCCCGGCCGGGAGGCCGGCTGCGATCCGGTCCTCATCAGCCGCCTGCTGGAGCTGATGGAGAACGAGATCGTCCCCCTCACCCGGCGGGAGGTGGCCCGGGGGAACAAGATCTTCGGGGCCGCGGTTCTGAAGAAAGGCGATCTCTCCACCGTGGTCGTCGGTTCCAACAACGAGATCGAAAACCCGCTCTGGCACGGCGAGGTTCACACCATCAAGCTGCTCTACGAACTGCCCCGGGACCTGCGTCCCCACCCCCGCGATCTGATATTTTTCTCCACGCACGAGCCGTGCCCGCTCTGCCTCTCCGCCATCGCCTGGGCCGGTTTCGACGTTTTCTATTACTTTTTCAGCCACGAGGATTCCCGGGATTCCTTCGGGATCGGGCACGACCTCGCCATCCTCAAGGAAGTTTTCAAGCAGGAGCCGGGAGGGTACGCCCGGAGCAACCGGTATTGGACGGGGTACGGTCTCAAGGATCTTATCGCCGCCTGCGCCCGGGAGGACCGGGAGGCGTTCGCCGACCGGGTCGGCAGGCTGGAGGCCGATTACGAGCGGTTATCCGGGCTCTACCAGGCGAATAAAGCCCGGATCGACAGCAAGGATATCCCTCTGCGGTGATCCGCCGCGGGCCGGTTTCCGGTCCGGCGCCCGCGGGCGGGGCCGGGGGGAGGGAAGGGACATGGCGTTGAAGAATCTCCTGATCGTGGGACTGGGCGGGTTCGTCGGTTCGGTTCTCCGCTACTCGGTTTCGGGCTGGGTTCAGCGTCTGGCCCCCGAGGGATCTTTCCCCCTGGGCACCCTGGCCGTCAATGTGACGGGATGCCTGGTCCTGGGTTTTCTGGGGGGGCTGGCGGAGAACCTGGAGGTGTTCGCTCCCGGGACCCGGGTCTTCGTCTTTCTCGGCGTTCTGGGAGGCTTCACGACCTTTTCGTCCTTCGGTTACGAAACCGCGGCCATGCTCCGAGACGGCCAGATGCTGGGGGGGCTGGCCAACATCGGCCTCCAGGTACTGCTCGGCCTGGGCGCGGTCATGGCCGGTTACGGCCTGTCTACCCTGGAGTGAGGTGAACGACATGTTTCCGGTGAACGGACGGCTTTTGCGGATTTTCGTGGGGGAGAGCGACCGGTACGAAGGAATGCCCCTCTACCAGTGGATCGTACGACGGGCGCGGGAATCGGGGTTGGCCGGAGTTACGGTACTTCGGGGTATGGAGGGTTTCGGCCCCGACAGCAGGATGCACACCGCCAGGATACTGAGGCTGGCCCAGGACCTGCCCATCGTGATCGAAATCATCGATACCCCCGAGAAGATCGCCTCCTTCGTCCCCGACGTCGACCGGGTCATCGCCGAAGGCTTGATGACCCTGGAAGAAGTGCAGGTGCGCTTTTACCGTGCCGGCGCCGCGGAAGGTGAGTGAACGGCGCCGGCCGCCGTGCGGTTACGGTTGCGGTCGGAGCTTCCGAGGTGATATTTTCATGGCTTAACGGCGGGATCGGATTCCGTGCCCGCCCGCACCCGGCCGGTACGGCGGGAAAGAGAGCGGCAAGATGATCGAAGGCAAACGGATACTGCTCACCGGCGGCGCCGGTTTTATCGGGACCAACCTCTGCCGGGCCCTGGCCGACGCCAACCGGCTGGTGGTCTTCGACAACCAGCACCGCGACGCCATCCATTTCACCGCGCTGACCAGTCATCCCAACGTCACCTTCATCAAGGGCGACGTCCTCGACCCGGCTTCGGTCCGGCGGGCCATGGCCGGTTGTTCCCAGGTGATACATCTGGCCGCCATCGCCGGGATCGACACCGTCAACCGCCGCCCGACCGTGACCATGAACGTGAATATGCAGGGAACCCGCAACGTCCTGGAGGCGGCGGTGGAGGAGGGGGTGGAACGGCTGATCGATTTTTCCACCAGCGAAGTCTACGGTTCCTTCGTTTACAACGCCGACGAGGGCGATTCCACCATCCACGGCCGGGTGGGGGTGCTGCGCTGGATCTACGCCGTGAGCAAACTCGCCGCCGAGCATATGACCCACTGTTACCACGAGGAGTACGGGCTCCCCACCGTCACCATCCGTCCCTTCAACGTCTACGGCCCCTACCAGGTGGGGGAGGGGGCGATCCAGCGGTTTTGCCTGGCCGCGCTCGCGGGCGAGCCTCTCTGGATCAACGGCGACGGCTCCCAGATCCGGGCGTGGTGCTACATCGACGACTTCGTCCGCGGGGTCCTGCTCTGTCTGGAAAAACCCGCGGCGCTGGGCGAGGTCTTCAACATCGGCAACCACACCGCGGCCGTGACCATCCTCGATCTGGCCGAGCGTATCATCCGCCTGGCCGGGTCCTCCTCGACGGTGAACCACCGCGACGAACTGGGAGCGGACGTGGCCCTGCGCATTCCCAGCACCCGCAAGGCCCGGGAACTGCTGGGGTTCGTTCCCGAGATCAAGCTGGACGAGGGTCTTCGGCGCACCATCGACTGGTACCGAGAGTACGCCCCCAGGTTGTGAAGCCGGAGACGCAGGGATGAGAGTTCTGATCGCGGGGGCCAACGGCTTTGTCGGGCGCAATCTCCTGCTCGGGCTCGGCGCCGGCCGGGACCTCTACGGCGTCGATCTCGGCCCCGGACTGGAGGAGTTCGTTCGGCGACGGGGTCTGGCCGGGGTCAGGTGCGCCGCCTGCGACCTGGCCGATCGGGAAGCGGTCGCCGCCCTGGCCCGGGACTGGGGTGACGACTTCGACGCGGTCGTCTACCTGGCGGGGAACGGAGACCCCGCCCGCTCCGTGGCCGACCCCGCCTTCGATCTGCGCAGCGCCCCCCTGAGCCTGGTCACCTTCCTTTCGGCATTCCGGGCCCGGCGGTTCGTTTATTTCTCCTCGGGCGCGGTGTACGACCGGATCCGGGGCGCGGTTTCGCCCCGGACCCCGGTCGAGCCCGTGCTCCCCTATGCGGTGGGGAAATACGCCTGCGAACGCTATATCCGCTTTTTTCGGGAACGGGAACGGATCGGAAGCTACGTCGTTCTGCGGTTCTTCGGCGCGTACGGCCCCTGGGAACCCGCCCGCAAGATCTACACCCGGCTCGTCCGCCGGTTCGCCCTGGAGCGCCGTCCCGACTTCGAAATCCGAGGGGACGGCAGCAACCTCATCGACGCCATGTACGTCGAGGACGCCGTCCGGGCCGTGGGCCTGGTCCTCGATTCCGGGGTTGCCGATCGGACCGTGGATTTCTGCGTCGGGAGTCCGCTGACCCTCAGGGCCCTGGTCGAAACGGCGGCCCGCGAGTTCGGGCTCGAACCCGACCTCCGCTGCCGGGGAACCGTTCCCGAGTACATCGAGTTCCGTCCGTCGCCCGAGGAGATGCGCGAACTTTTCGGTTTCAGGCCGGAGATCCCCCTGAACGAGGGGCTGCGCCGGTTGGCGGAACACCTGCGCGCGGCAACGTTTGGAGAAGAAAGCCATGTCTGAGAGGAAACGAAACGTTCTCGTCACCGGCGGGGCCGGATATGTCGGATCGGTGATGGTCGGCGAGTTCCTGCGCCGGGGCTTCCGGGTGACCGTACTCGACGACTTCCGCTTCAGCCGCACTTCGCTCCTGCACCTGGTGGGGGAACCGGGGTTGGAGGTGGTTCGAGGCGACGTCCGGGACCGGTCCCTGCTCAAGCCCCTGGTGGCGGCGGCGGACGTCATCGTCCCCCTCGCCGCGGTGGTCGGCGCCCCCGCCTGCTCCCTGCATCCGGGGGAGGCCCGGAGCGTCAACACCGGGGCCGTTCGGCTCCTCAACGATCTGCGCAGCCGTTCCCAGCCGGTGCTTTTCCCGGTGACCAACAGCGGCTACGGGATCGGGGAGAAGGGGGTCTACTGCGACGAGAACACGCCGCTGCGGCCCATCTCCCTGTACGGGAAAACCAAGGTCGAAGCCGAGAAGCTGCTGATGGACAAGGGGGGGGTCGTCGCTTTCCGGCTGGCCACCGCCTTCGGGGTTTCGCCCCGGATGCGGGTGGATCTGCTCGTCAACGATTTCACCTACCGGGCGGTAAAGGACCGGTGCGTGGTCCTTTTCGAGGAGCACTTCAAGCGCAACTATATCCACGTTCGGGATATCGCCCGCGCGTTCCTCTTCGGGCTCGAACGTTTCGGAACCATGAAGGACCAGGCGTATAACGTCGGTCTCAGCAACGCCAATCTTTCCAAGCTCGAGCTCTGCCGGGTGATCAAAAAGCACGTCCCCGAATTGGTGATCATCACGTCCGACATCGGCCGCGACCCCGACCGCCGCGATTACATCGTCAGCAACGCCAAGATCGAGGCCGCCGGATTCAAGCCCCGCTATTCCCTCGACTACGGGATCCGCACCCTGATCAAAGCCTATGGCTTCATCAAGAACTCGATCTACGACAACCAGTGAAAACCGCCGCCGATAGTTCCGCTCCCATCCTGGTAACCGGAGCTTCCGGCTTCCTCGGCCGGCACATCGTCCCCGTTCTCAGGGAGCGGTACGGCGCCGACCGGGTGGTGGGCGTTTCCTCCTCGGATTACGATCTGACCGAGCAGGACCAGGTCCGGGCCATGTACCGCGACATCGCCCCGGGACGGGTCGTAGCTCTGGCCGGCTACGTGGGCGGCATCGGCGCCAACCGCGACTACCCCGCCGACTTCTTCTACCGCAATATCGTCATGAACACCCTGACCATCCATGAAGGTTGGAGGGCGGGCGCGGAGAAACTCCTGGCGGTGATGGGGGGGTGCAGCTATTCGGCGACCGCCCCGTCCCCCCTCCGCGAGGAACAGATCTGGGACGGGTTCCCGGCGGCGGAGAGCGCCCCGTATTCCATGGCCAAGAAGATGGGCCTGCTCCAGGCGGCCGCCTACCGCGCCCAGTACGGGTTCAACGCCGTCGTCCTCGTTCCCGGGAACGTCTACGGCGAATACGACAACTTCGAGCTGGCCAACTCCCACGTCGTCCCGGCCATGATCAGGAAATTTCACGAGGCCGCCCTCCGCCGGGAACCGCGGGTCGTCCTCTGGGGCAGCGGATCCCCCACCCGGGACTTCGTCTACGCCGCCGACGTCGCCGGGCTCTTTCCCTGGTTCCTCGACCGTTACGACAGCTCCGAACCGGTGAACCTCTCCACCGGGGTCTCCACCTCGATCCGGGAACTGGCGGTCCTGACCGCCGAACTGACCGGGTACCGGGGGGAGATCGTCTGGGACACCTCCCAGCCGGACGGGAAAAAGTACAAGATCTTCGCGGCCGACCGGCTCCACGGCCTGGGCCTTTCCTGTCCCACTCCGCTGCGGGAAGGCCTGGAGAAGACGGTGCGTTGGTTCGCCGAACACTACGGACGGGGGGACGTCCGGCTGTGAAGGCCGTGGTCCTGGGGGGTAAGGGGTTCGTGGGCTCGGCCCTGGTCCGGGAAGCCGAGCGCCGGGAAATCGAGTGCCTGGCCGTCGACCTCGACAATTACCGGGAGTGCCGGGGGACGGAGTGCGACCTCTTCATCAACGCCGCCGGCAACTCCCGCAAGTACCTGGCCGCCCGCGAGCCCGCCGAGGATTTCCGTATTTCCCTGGGAGGGCTGATCTCGTCTTTCGGGGATTTCCGGTTTTCCCATTACGTCTACATCTCCAGCGTCGACGTCTACCCCGACCCTTCCTCCCCCGCCCGAACCCGCGAGGAAGCCGTCATCGACGTCGCCTCCGTCTCCAACTACGGGCTCCATAAATACCTGGGAGAGCAGATGGTCAGGCACTACGCTTCCTCCTGGCTGATCCTGCGGCTGGGGGGGATCCTGGGGCCCGGCCTGAAGAAGAACCCGGTCTACGACCTCCTCCATGGGATCCCGCTCCGGGTCTCCGAAGAGTCCCGCTACCAGTACCTCGACGCCGGTTTTTTCTCCGGTGCCGTCTTCGCCCTGGCGGCGGCCGGCCGATGGGGGGAGGTCTACAACGCCTGCGGACGGGGGACGGTGGCCCTGCGCGAAGTGCGCCGGATGCTGGATGCCCCCCCGGAGCCGGCACCGGCCTCCGTCCCCGTGGAGCACTACCGGATCAACAACGACAAACTGGGCGAGTTCACGGAAATACCGGCCACTGCCGACACCGTCCGGGATTTCATCGCCGCCAGGGAAGCGAGGCAGCCATGATCATTTCCCAGACCCCGGTCAGGGTGAGTTTTTTCGGGGGAGGCACCGACTTCCCCGAGTATTTCGAGGAGCACCCCGCCGCGGTGCTCTCCACCACCATCGACAAATACGGCTACCTGACGGTCAGCTACCTCAGCGGTTTTTTCGACTATCGGATCAAGGCCTCGTATTCGCGGGCGGAGACCGTGGCCACGGTCGACGAACTCAAGCATCCGGCGATCAAGGCCTGCCTGCGGTTTCTGGGGATCGAGGAGAACATCGAGATCAACTACTTTTCCGACCTCCCGGCCCGGACCGGCCTGGGAACGTCATCGTCCTTCGTGGTCGGCCTCCTCAACGCGCTCTACGCCTACCAGGGCCGGCGGGTTTCGGCCGATCAACTGGCCCGGGAAGCCGTCTACGTCGAACGGGAACTGGTGGGGGAAAACGTGGGGCTCCAGGATCAGTACGCCGCCGCCTACGGAGGGCTCAACTACATCGGGTTCCACCCGGGACGGGTCGTCAAGATCGAGCCCATCATCTGCCCCCCGGAGACGATCGAGCTTCTCGACCGCAATCTCATGCTTTTCTACACCGGTATCCAGCGCTATTCCGAAACCATCCAGCAGGAACACGTGGCCAGGATCGGATCCAACCTCGGCCACCTGGCCGACCTGGCGGCGCTGGCGCCGGCCGGAAGGGACCTGCTCGAGAGCCGCCGGCCCGACCTCAGGGAGTTCGGGCGCCTGCTCCACGAAAGCTGGCTTCTGAAAAAGTCCATGGGAAGCGGCGTCTCCATCCCCGAGATCGACCGGATGTACGAGGCGGCCCGGAGCGCCGGCGCCTTGGGGGGAAAACTGCTGGGCGCCGGCGGCGGCGGCTTCCTCCTCCTCTACGTCGAGGAGCCCTGCCGCCCGGCGGTGAGAAAGGCCCTGGCCTCCAAGCTCGAAGTGACTTTCAATTTCGAGAGCAACGGGACCCACATCGTTTTTTACGACCCCCAGCGCCTGGCGCCTCCGCCGGACCCGGTCTGACCCCGTCGCCTCCGCGGCGCAGATTAAAGGTGCAAAACGCCGCGGGCTTGTGTGATAATTCCCGACCCATGGAACCGATCAGCATAATCGTATCCACCTTCAACGAGGAGGACACCATCGTCGGGGTCCTCGAGGGGCTGGCCGCCCACGCTCCGGGGTCCGAGATCCTCGTCGTTCACGGCGGCCGCGACGGAACCGCCGAAGCCGCCCGGAGATGGGGCAAGGAGCGCCCCGAGATCGATCTCAAGGTCATCCGCAATTTCGGGGACGTGGGGAAGGGCCACGCCATCAAACTGGGGATCAGCGTCGCTTCCCACCCGGTCATGCTCCAGTTCGACGCCGACCTCCAGTTTTCCCCGGCGGACATCCCCGCGATGGTCGAACCGCTGTCCGCCGGCGAAGCGGACCTGGTGGTGGGGTCCCGGTTCATGAAAGGGGTCGACAAATCCGCTTACCGTTCCAGTTTCTTCCGCGACCTGGGCAACACCCTGCTCAACCGCTGGATCTCCGTTCTGGCCGGGAGTGCCTTTACCGACGTCACCACCGGGATGAAGGCCTGGACGGCGGAAGCCGTCTGGAAGATCCCCTTTCGGGACAACCGCTACGTTTACGAGATGGAGATCGTGGTCCGGGGAGCCCTGGCCGGTCTCAGGATCGTTCAGATCCCGGTCGTGTACGCCAGCCGCCAGGGGGGCGCTTCCGGCCACGGTTCCGGGCTCCGGGAGTTCTGGAGCATCGCCCGGACCGGGTTCATGATCGGTTGCCGGGCCCTGGAGATCCGCTTGGGGATCTGGTAGGTTTTTATGCCGTCCGCCCGCACACCCGAGGGAGCGCCTCTCCTGATCCTGGGAGGGGGACCGGCCGGTCTGGCCGCGGGCCTGGAAGCGGCCCGGCGGGGGCTCCGCCCCCTGGTCGTCGAGGCCGGAGAAGTCGTGGGCGGGGTATCTTCCTCCCTGTACTGGAACCGCTTCATCCTCGAATACGGCCCCCACACCTACCACGTCAAGCACGACCGGATCGACGACCTGGTCCGCGAGGTATACGGCGGGGATCTGCCCTACAAGCAACGGATCACGCGGATGCTCCTGCGGGGGAAGATGTTCGACTACCCCCTCAAGTTCTGGCAGCTCCTGCGCGGCCTCAACCCGTTTTTTTCGGCCCGCATGCTCCTGGATTTCGTCTTCACCTCGATCCGCTACCGGATCTTTCCGCGTCCCGACGACTCTTTCCGGACCTGGGGGGTGAAACGTTTCGGCACCACCCTCTATAACCTCTGCTTCGGCCGCTACACCGAGCGGATCTGGGGGGTGCCGGCCGACCGGCTCTCGGTCCGGCTCGCCTCTTCCAAGCTGCACAAGCTCAATCTCAAGGACGTGATCGTCAAGCTCCTGGGGGGGAAGGGGCAGGAGCAGGCGACCTACTGGGAGGACTTCCTCTATCCCGAGGAAGGGATGGGGATCGTCTTCGAGAAAATGGCCGCCGAGATCGTCCGGCTGGGGGGGGAAGTCTGGCTCGACAGCCGCCCCTCCGCTTTCGTTTTCGATGGGAGCCGGATCGCCTCGGTCAAAATCGACCGTGCGGGCGGGCCGGCCGAGGTGCCGGTGTCGGCGGTGGTTTCGACCATCCCCCTTCCCGCCCTGGGGCTGCTGGTGCGGGGAAAGGTCCCGGAAGACGCCTACCGGGCTTCCCAGGCCCTGGCGAGCCGTTCGCTCGTCCTGGTCAACCTGATCGTGAGGATGCCCATGGTTTCGGAAGCGCATTGGGTCTACCTGCTCGACCCCCGGTTCCGCTTCAACCGGTTCTGCGAGCAGAAGAACCTGCTCCTGGAGAAGAAACCGCCCCTGGAAACCATGCTCACCTTCGAAGCCTGCTGCGGGTATCGCGACGAGTTCTGGAACCTGCCCGATTCCGCGCTGGTCAAGCTGGCCCTGGAAGATATCGGCCGCATCGAACGCATCGACGGGAGCCGGGTCACCGAAACCCTGGTGCGGAGGGTAAAGGACGCCTACCCCGTTTACGGGGTCGGGTTCGAGGGGGAACTGGAACGCTTCTTCATCGGCGCCGCCGGGATCGACAACCTCTATCCCACCGGCCGCCAGGGGCTGTTTCTCAACACCGATATGCACGACACCATGGAACTGGGCCTGCTCGCGGTCGAGGCCATCGCGGACGGAGTCCCCGGGCGGGACTGGTACGGTCGGATCGTTTCCTGGCTCCCCTACGCTCCCCCGGAGGAAGAGCGATGACCCCGGCCGCGGCGGCAGGCGGCGGACGCGGGAAGCTCTGGTTCCTCGCGGCGGCCGCGGTCCTGACGGCCGGGGCGCTCTGGCTCCGCCTCGATTTCATCGGCAACCGCCCCCAGCTCCCGGTGGTCTGGGACGCCGCCGGTTACAACCTTCAGGCCCGGGAGTTCGCCGCCGCCTGGAGCTCCTGGGGCACTCCCGACTTCGACGCTCACTACCGCAAGGCCTGGGAGATGGCGTTGCCCAAATGCGAACTCTATCCCCTGGCCATGAGCCTGGTCTACTGGCTGCACCGCTGCGATTTCCAGGCGGTGCGGGTGGCGCAGGGCGTGGTGGGAACGGTCAACTGTCTCCTGACCCTGCTGATCGCCCTGGCGGTGTTCCGCCGCCGGAGCGTGGCCCTGGGCGCCCTGCTGATCTCGGCGCTCTACCTCCCCGCCGTCTTTTCCGAAGGCAGGCTTCTGACCGAGACCGTGGCCGTCTTCGCCCTCCTGCTCGCGACCGTCCTGCTCCTGGCCGCCGTCTCCCGGGGCGGCTGGTGGTGGATGGTCCTGGCCGGCCTCGCCACCGCCCTGCTCATGATCTCCCGGACGTTTTTCCAGTACGTCTTCATCGTCGACATCCCCTTGTTGGCCGCCGGCCTCCGGTTCCGCCGCCACCGGGGGTGGTGGTGGAAAACGGGTCTCTACGCCGCGGCCGTCGCCGCCGTCATCGTTCCCCGCTACTTCTGGACCGGGGAGGTCGACTCCAAGGGCCGGCACTGGATCAGCGGGTCCTGGCGCAACGGCCTGGCCATCTATACCGGGATCTACCCCCCCAACCAGGGCCTGCAGACCGACGCCGACCCCGGAGGAGAGATTCACCGGGAGATCTTCGGTTCCCGGGGCCGGGAGACGCCGATCGACGATCTCTATTTCAAGGCCTACCTGCAGGTCCTGCTCCGTCGCCCGGCCGCGGCGGTGCCGGTGCTGCTGTCCAAGGGCGGCCTGTTCTGGCACCGGGCCTACAACGATTTCCGCCAGTCCTACCTGCTGGACGCGGACGGGATCGATCGCCTCAACCGGGTTTTGCTCTTGGCCGGGGTCTTCGGGTTGGGGCTGGCGGTCGGGTTGGGCCCGAGGGGCTGGATCTTCCTGGCCACCGCCCTCTATATCTGGGCCCTCTGCTTCGCCGCCGACGCCGAAAGCCGCTACACCCTGCCGGCGATGCCGTTCATGATCGGCGCCGCCTGCTGGTTCGTCTTCAACCTGGTTTCGGGGGCGGCGGCGACCTGGCGGTCCCGGGTCCGCCTGCGGCTGCTGGCGTCGCTGGGGCTGATCGTGGCGACCGGGGCGCTGACCTGGCTTACCCGCCCCCCCCGGCTGCTCCCCGGTTTGGAACCCCAGACCGCCTTCCGGGTCTGGCGGCTCTGCGCCGGCCTTTTCGCCCTTTCCCCGATCCCCCTCCTGGCCCTGGTCTACCGCTTCCGCCCGGGCGGCGGTCGCCGGCGCTGGTGGAGCGCCGCGGCTCCGGCGGTCGCCGTTCTACTCGTCTTCCTCGCGGCCATCGGGATCCCGCCCCGGTGGCATGAATGGAAAGTGAGACTCCAGCGCCCGGGGCAGACCGTCCGCCAGACGATCTCGCTTCCGGAGGACCTGGAGCGCTACCGGGGGGCCGAATTGAAGCTCGACCTCCTCTCCGGCCCCGGAAGGCTCTACGATCTCGTGGTCAAGGTGGACGGCGCTCCCGTCCGGATCTTCCAGCGGGGTCTGAGCCCGGATCCGGGTTCGTACATCGCCTCCCGGCGGGCTTTCCCCGTCTATCTGCGGGAGGAACGCCGGCATCTGAACCAGGTCCGACAGTGGTATTCGGTTCCCCTGGATATCCAGAAGCTGCGGGGGCGCCGGGAGCTGGAAGTCGAACTCGAGTTCCGCCCGGCGGCGGCGGGGGCGGACAACTACGTCGAGCTGTACGGGGATTATCTTATCGAGGGCCCCGGCGTTTTCGAGGGGCCCACGTTCTCTCAATCCCCCCGGGACCTGTCCCTCTACCGGTACCTCTTCTTCGACGACTGGCGTCTCTGGCGGAAATGGGACCTGGCCGCGCCCGCCCGGGCCGTCTCCGGGCCCGGGGGAGGGGATCTCGCCGCCGATCCGGGTCTCCAGACCGGACGCTACCGGATTCTCCTCGACCTCTCGCGGTTGAGCCCGGGGAGGGGAGAGTTCCCGGTCGCCGTCCGCAACCAGGAGTATCTGACCGACAAGACCGTGCTGGCCGACTATTACAACCTCCAGGTCTGGGAACTCAACCCCTGGAAACGGACGGGCAGCGAACTGCTGGTGGAAGCGGCCCACGCCGCACCGGGGGAGGAAGGCGGGTTCACCCTCGTGGTCTACGAGGACGCGGACGGCGACCATCAGCCCGACCGGCTCTGGGCGCGTTCGTCGTACCTGACCGGGGAAAAAACCGGCGCCTGGAGTTCCTGGACGGTGGCGCTTCCCGACGCGTCCCGCCCGGTTTTCGTGGGGATGAGCTGGCCTCCCGGAAGCAAGACCCGAGTCTACTACGAACGCAAGCTCTGGCCGGACGAAATCTTTCCCGAGGTCATGTACTATCGCCCCGGCCCCAACGCACCCAAAGCCTACCCGGTTTTGACCAACCTCCGCGTCTCCTTCCTCGATGCCGGCAAAAAATAACCGGTTTTACTTGCCCGCGGTCGGCCTCTCTGCCAATATCAGTAATATTTCCCAATAGCATATAGGTGCTCGGATGAGAAAGACCCGGCAGCGCAGCGCGATTCTCGAGGAACTGAGGAAAGTGAAAACCCATCCTACCGCCGAAGAGGTGCACGAGATGGTGCGCCGCCGGCTGCCCCGGATCAGCCTGGGCACGGTTTACCGGAACCTCGAAGCCCTCTCCGCCGCCGGGACCATCCGCAAGCTGGCCACCGCCGGGTCCCGGAAACGGTTCGACGCCGACTCCCGCAACCACTACCATCTGCGCTGCGTCGGCTGCGGGCGCGTGGTCGATCTGGAGCTGTCCGTGGAAGAACGTTTGAACGAGGAAGCCGCCCGGTCGACCGGCTACCGGGTGCTCGGGCACGAGCTGGAGTTTCAGGGCTGGTGTCCCGATTGTCTGGACGCTGCCGGCGAGGAACACGAGTGAACAACCCGCAACCGCGCGGCCCCGGAAAGCGGCGCGCCGCCGAAGGAGAACGAACGATGGATCTGAAGGGGAGCAAAACCGCCCGCAATCTCATGGCCGCCTTTGCCGGGGAGTCGCAGGCGCGCAACCGTTACACCTATTTTTCCGCGCAGGCCCGGAAAGAGGGCTTCCGCCAGATTTCGGAGATATTCGAAGAGACCGCCGACCAGGAACGCGAGCACGCCAAGCGCCTCTTCAAGTTCATGACCGGCGCCGAGCAGGAGATCGCCGGATCCTTCCCCTTCGGCGTTATCGGCGATACCCTGGCCAACCTCAAGGAGGGAGCCGCCGGCGAAAACTACGAATGGACCGAGATGTACCCCGGCTTCGCCAAGGTGGCCCGGGAAGAGGGATTCAATGAAATCGCGGACGCCTTCTCGGCGATCGCGGTGGCGGAACAGCAGCATGAAAAACGCTATCTGGCCCTGGCGTCCAATATCGAGAACTGCCGGGTCTTCAAGCGCGAAGAGCCCGTGGTCTGGAGATGCATGAACTGCGGGTACCTTCATGCGGGAACGGACGCCCCCCAGCTCTGCCCCGCCTGCGCGCACCCGCGCGCCCATTTCGAGATCCTGGCCGAAAACTGGTAAGCAACGAGGAGGAGACGATGACGGCACGGATGCAGGTCTACAAATGCGAAATCTGCGGGAATATCGTGGAAGTGATTCACGCCGGCGGCGGCCAGCTGGTCTGCTGCGGTGAACCCATGTCCCTGCAGCGGGAGAACACCACCGACGGGGCCCGGGAGAAGCACGTCCCCGTGATCGAACGGACGGACGACGGGGTGGTGGTGACGGTCGGCTCGGTTCCCCACCCGATGGAAGACAAACATTACATCGAGTGGATCGAAATCTCCTGCGATTCCGGCTGCTGCCACACCCGCTGTTTCCTCAAACCGGGGGAGGAGCCCAAGGCTTCTCTCCGGACCGATTGCGAAGGGATCAGCGCCCGGGAATACTGCAATCTTCACGGACTCTGGAAGTCGTAACCGCCGCCGGGGCCGGGAGCGTCTCCCGGCCCCGCGCGTGGGAGGAGGATAACCATGCTCAGCCCCGCCATCGAGGAAGCTCTCAACACCCAGGTCAACAAGGAACTGTACAGCGCCTATCTGTATTTCTCCATGAGCGCGTATTTCGAATCCGTCAACCTCAAGGGGTTCGCCAACTGGATGAGGGTTCAGGCTCAGGAAGAGCAGTTCCACGCCGTCAAGCTTTTCGACTATATCAACGAACGGGGGGGACGAGTCGTTCTGCGCCCGATCGAGGGGCCCGAGACCGAATGGGAAAACCCCACCGCGGTCTTCAGGCAGACCCAGGAGCACGAACGGTACGTGACCTCCCTGATCAACGGCCTGGTCCGGATGGCCCGGGACGAAAACGATTTCGCCACCGAAACCTTCCTCCAATGGTACGTGACCGAGCAGGTCGAGGAAGAGGCCGGCGCCGCCGATCTGCTGGAGCGCTTGAAACTGGCCGGCGATCGGGGCGGGGGGTTGTTCATGCTCGACCGGGAGTTGGCGGCGCGGGTCTTTACTCCGCCGGTCCAGTAATACGCGGAAGGAGTGTTGCGATGAAAGAGAAAGTGCAAGCGGCTCTCGACGAGGTGCGGCCCATGCTTCAGGCCGACGGCGGGGACGTGGAATTGGTGGACGTGGGCGCTGACGGGGTGGTCAAGGTCAAACTCACCGGCGCCTGCGGCGGCTGCCCCATGAGCCAGTTCACCCTGAAGTTGGGGATAGAACGGGCTCTCAAGGAGAAGGTCCCGGAAGTGGTCGAGGTCGTCTCCGTCTGATCCCGCCCGGCGCCCTCAGCGGTTCGCCGGCGTCTCTTTCGCGGGAAGAGGGAGCACCCCCGCCATTTCCCCGATGACGTTGACCAGTTCCGACCCGGTGGGGATGACGATTTTGGCGTTTCGGCTCAGCGACCGTTCCAGGGTCTCGAGTTTGCGCAGGAGCTGGGCGTTGCCGACGAAATAACTGTTGGCCGCCTCGTTGACCAGGCGGATGGCTTCCGCCTCCCCCTCGGCGGCCAGGATCTTGGCCTGCTTGACCCCCTCGGCCTTTTTGATCTCCGCCCGTTTTTCCCCGTCGGCTTGCCGTTCCAGGGCGTTGGCGAAGTCGAGGGCGGCGATTTTCTCGTTTTCGGCCTTGACCACCTTGTTCATGGTCTCCTGGACGTCCTTGGGGGGATCGATCTCCTTCAGTTCGGTCCGGACGATCGCCATCCCCCAGTTGTGGGTTTCCTTGCTCAAGGTGGTGAGCAGTTCGTTGTTGATCTTGTCCCGCTCGCTGTTCGCCGATTTCAGGGTCAGGGTCCCGATGATGTTGCGTAAGGTGGTCCGGGCCAGGTTGACGATCTGGATGCGGTAGTTGTTGACGTTGTACTGCGAATTCTTGACGCTCTGCTCGTCTTCCTTGACCTTGAAATAGACCTGGGCGTCGACCCGGGCGTTGAGGTTGTCGTTGGTGATGATCTCCTGGGGCTGGGCGTCCACCATCTGCTCGGTGATGTTGACCGGTATCATCCGGTCGATGACGGGGATGATCCAGTTGAATCCGGGCTGGGCAAAGCGCTTGTACCGGCCCAGCCTCTCCACCAGGCCCCGGTGGGTGGGGCGGATGATCCTGATGCCGGAGAAGAAAATGAAGAGCGCCACGATAACGAGAATCAGGATGGGACCCATGACTGCCTCCTTTCCCCGTCCGTTCGCCGGCGGGGTCGCTTGAACGTTGCGCTTTTCAATCTACCCGAAATCCTGCCCCCCGACAAGCCCGGCCGCGGACGTCAGGCAATTCCCGGCGGCTCGCGGGGAACCCGGTCTCCGAAGAGGCTCCGGATCCGTTCGACGTACGCGCCCGGATCGGCCTTGCGTTCCAGCCCCCCCGCCGTCATCGAACGAACGGAGCCGAAGACCGGCCGCTCCGGCCAGGGGTGGTCGTGGAGCCCGTAGATCCAGCCGACATTGGCGTAGGAGTTGGGATCGCGGCCGTCCAGGAACCAGCGGTTGTTCAGCTCCAGGGTGGTCCGGTAGGCCCGGGCCGGATCCGGGATCCATTCCAGGATCCGTTTTCCCCAGTACATCCGCAGGCGGTTGTGCAGGGTCCCGGTCCGGCGCAGCTCGATCATGGCCGCGTTCCAGTAGGGGTCGGCGGTCCGGGCCGCTTCCAGTTCGTCCGGGGAATACGTTTCCGGCCGCGGGTCCCGGCGGTGGCTGGCCAGGGTTGTGCGGGCCCAGGCGGGGAGAGAGCCGTACTCGTCGTAGTCGTCGGTTCGGCGCACGAAGTTGAAGGCCAGTTCCCGTCTCACCAGGAGTTCTTCCAGGAACGCTTCCCGGGCCGCCGCGGGCGCTCCCGTCGCGGCCGCGACTTTCAGGGCCAGGGTCAGGGGCGAAACCTGACCGAAGTGGAGGTAGGGGCTCATTCCCGAGGTCAGCCCTCCGTCCAGGAACCGACCGCTTTCGAGGTATCGGGGCAGACCCCGGGCCAGAAAGGCGTCGAACCGTTTCCGGGCCGCGCTTTCTCCTCCCCGGGGACGGTCGGTCAGGTCGGCTTGCCGCCGCAGCCGTTCGGGGAGGGAAGGGAGGGGGGAATCGGGGGCGTCTCCCCAGGCGAGACCCGAACGCCGCAGCGGGGTGGGGCGCAGCGCGACCAGGTAGCGCTCCCGGAGCCGTTTCAACTTGGGCCGGAGAGTCCGCGCTCCGATCTCGGCGCGGTCCGAGGCCTCGTCCACCGGGACCAGGGCGTCGGTTTCGACTTCCACCACCTCCCGCCCGGCCCGCCGGGCCACGGTCTTCCGCCAGGCGACCTGGTGGCGCAGGTAGCCCCGGTCGCAGACGATGAGAGCGGCTTCGGCTCCGGCGCGCAGGGCCGCCGCCGGAGGGGACTCCCTCAGAAAGCGGAAACCGATCTTCCTGCGCTCCAGGCGCTTCCGGGTTTCCGCCAGGCCTTCCAGCATGAAACGGTAATGGGCCCCGGTCGCTTCCGGATACCCGTTGGCGAGTCCGAAGACCGTCACAAGCGGCAGGTCGAGCAGGTTGGCCCGTTGAACGGCGTATTCGAGGGCGTGGTTGTCCCGGGTCCGCTGGCTGGCCTGCATCCAGTAGAGCACGAACTTCCCCGAGACCGGAGGTTCCCGGTTGAGCCGGCGCAGCCGGGATTCGGCGATGACCCGGGTGGAAGATCCGGTCATCGTTCCGTCTCCCTCCCGCGCCGGGAAAAAGGGGGGGCCGCCGGGCCGTTCGGATTCGCCATCGTTTGGTTTCCTCCGGGGTTGTACCGCTATCCTATTCCGGAGGGCACCCGCGCACAACGGATTTGATGGCGCGGGGCGGGGCCTTGATCCGGCCCCCGCTTGCTGTTAAAATCCGGCAATTCGAATATCCGGGCCCCGGCCCGGCAACGTTATCTTCAAGGAGGTAGATATGGCTGCTCCGTTCAAAGCATACGACGTCAGGGGCGTCTACGGGGAGGACGTCACCGAGGAACTCGCTTACGACCTGGGACGGGCTTTCGCCGATTTCATCGAGGGAGAAACCCTGGTGGTCGCCCACGATATGCGCCCTTCCAGCTACCCCCTGCGGGACGCTTTCATCCGGGGGGCGACCGGGCAGGGGAAAAACGTGGTCAACATCGGATTGGCCAGCACCGACATGCTCTACTTCGCCGTTATCCACCTCGACGCTCCCGGAGGGGTGATGATCACCGCCTCCCACAACCCGGCCAAGTACAACGGGTTCAAGTTCGTACGCGAGAAGGCGATCCCCATGGGGATCGAAAGCGGGTTGGACCGCCTCGAGGCGGCGGTCCGGTCCCGCGAGTTCAAGCCCGCGGCCGGCTCTCCCGGGACCGTGACCGAGCGCGAGCTTCTAAACGATTTCATCGCCTTCATGCATTCCTTCGTCAAACCCGAGGAACTGGCGCCTCTCAAGGTCGTGATCGACTGCGGCAACGGCATGGGGGGGATGGTCATTCCCCCGCTTTTCGCCGGAAGCAAGGTGACGGTCGTCCCCCTCTTCTTCGAGCTGGACGGATCGTTTCCCAACCATGAGGCCAACCCCCTTCTTCCCGAGAACCGGGAGGACATGGTCAAGAAGGTTCTGGAGACGGGCGCCGACCTGGGCATCGGTCTGGACGGCGACACCGACCGGGCGTTTTTCGTCGACGACAAGGGGAAGTACTGCTCCGCCGATTTCATCCTCGGGCTCCTGGCCAAGCAGATTCTCAAAAACCATCCCGGGGCCAAGATCTGCTACGACGTGCGTTGTTCCAATTACGTGCGCGACACCGTGGAAAAATACGGGGGAACCGCGCACATGGGCAAGGTGGGCCATGCCTACGCCAAGAATTTCATGCGCGAGATCGGGGCCGAGTTCGCCGGCGAAGTCAGCGGGCATTATTACTTTCACTACAAGGACGCCTACTTCGACAGCGGCAACCTCACCGCCCTGCTTCTGCTGAAAGTGCTTTCGGAGAAGGGCGAGAGCCTGTCCCGGGCCCTGGCCGAGACCGCGAACTACCACATCAGCGGAGAGATCAACTCCACGGTCGCCGACCCCGACGCCATCATGGCCGGGATCAAGGAACGATACCGGGGGCGGGGGAAATTGGTGGAGATCGACGGGGTCTCGGTGATCGGGGACACCTGGTGGTTCAACATCCGCAAATCCAACACCGAGCCGCTTCTGCGGCTCAACTGCGAGGCCGACACCGAGGAGCACATGCGGAAGCTGCGCGACGAGCTCCTGGCCCAGATCCGGGCCTGATCGGCGTCGGCGGAGCCGGGGAGGAGACATGGAGTACCGGGAAACCGTCGAGCGCCGCCGGGCGATCAACTTTTTCGACCCCCAAGCCCGGATAACCGCCGGGGACCTGCGGGAGATCGTGGAACGCGGGGTTCTGGCCCCCTCTTCCTTCAACCTCCAGCCCTGGAAGGTGGTGGCGGCCGTCTCCCCCGAGGTCAAGGAGGCCCTCTGCCGGGCTGCGTTCGATCAGCCCAAGGTGCGGGAAGCCTCGGCGGTCCTGGTCCTGCTCGGGAACCTCGAAGCCGTGGACGAGAGCGACGACGTCTTCGCCGCCGCCGTCGAACAGGGGTACCTGGCCCCCGATCAGGCGCACGGGAAGCGGGAGCAGGCCCGGGCTCTCTACGCCGGCCGGGAAAAGGAATTCGTCTCCCGCAACGTCGCGTTGCTGGGGATGAACCTGATGTTGGCCGCTACCGACCTGGGCTGGTCCACCCACCCCATGGACGGGTTCGACGCCGCCGCCGTCGCCGAGGCGCTGGCGCTGGAGGAGAAATACTTACCGGTCATGCTCGTGGCCGTGGGGCGGCCTTCCCCCCGCCTTCGGCTTCTTCCGCGCCCGACCCGGCGCGGATTCGACCGGGTCTGCGAGGTGCGCTGAGACCATGGGGTGGATGGGGAAACTTGCCGGGGGCGTGATCGGTTTCGCCCTGGGGGGGCCTTTGGGGGCCCTGCTGGGAGTGGGGGTGGGGGCGCTGGTCGACGCCGGGAGGGAAGCAAACCGCCCGGTTTCCCGAACCGCCCCCCGCCTCGACCCCGCCGAACAGGCGCAGGCCGCCTACTTCACCGCGGTTTTTTCCATGCTCGGGAAAATGGCCGCCGCCGACGGCAGGATCTCCCGTTCCGAAGTCAACCGGGTCGAGGAATTCATCTCTTCCCAGGGGATGGATCCGACCCAGCGGGCTTTTGCCGTCGCCGTCTTCAACCGGGCCCGTCTCAGCCCCTACACCTTCGCCGACCTGGCCCGGCAGTTCGCCCGGATCTTCGCCGGCGCGCCCCAGATCAGGTCGAGCATGTTCGATCTTCTCGCCCAGGTGGCGGCCGCCGACGGCGTCATCCACCCCGCCGAGGAAGAGCACCTGCGCGAGGCCGCCGCGATTTTCGGCCTGGGGCGGGGCGCCTTCGAACGGGCGATGCGCGAGTACGGCAGCGCCGCCGGGGACGACTACGCCGTGCTCGAGTGCTCCCCGGGGGCGTCCGACGACGAGATCAGAAGCAACTACCGTCGGCTGGTCAAGGACTTCCACCCCGACCGCCTCCGGTCCAAGGGCCTTCCCGACGAGCTCATGGCCCATGCCTCGGAGAAGTTCCGGCGCATCCAGGAGGCCTGGGAAAAGATCAGGAAGGAACGGGGGATCTAGGCTCGGGCCCCGGCGGCGACCCGGCGGCGCAGCCCCTCCAGTCCCTCGATCACCGCAAAGAAGTCGTCGAAGGGAAGGTGGGGGATGCCTTCGCGCCGGCAGAAGCCGGCCAGGGTGCGCCGGGCGAAGACGAGGTCGGCGGCGGCGGCGGCGCCGCTGTCGCTGAGGCCGTCGCCGGCGAAAACCACCAGATTTCCCCGGGCCTGAAGTTCGCGCACGATTTCGGCTTTTCCCACCAGGCAGCGCCCGTCGGCCAGGCGCGGGTGGCGGTTGAAGGCGACCTCGAACCTGCCTCCGCGGATCTCGGCGTGGTGGGAGAGGACCGGGATCGGCGTTCCCCAGGCTTCGAGCAGCGGAAAAATATAGAGGTCGAACCCGTTGGAGACGATCCGGGCCCGGATCCCGGACCGGTCGGCGTACGCCAGGAGCTCCTTCCAGCCCGCGCGCGGCCGCATCCGCTCCAGGACGAATTCGACGACCGCGCCGGATTCGCCCCGGAACGTCGCGGCCATCTTCAGGTAGGCTTCTTCCAGGGGCAGTTCCCCCCGCAGGTAGGCTTGGTCGATCTCCAGCCACTCGGGCCCGGCGAAGCGGGCGAACATGGAATCGAAGACGTCGTCGACGGTTACGGTGCCGTCGAAGTCAAGGACCAGGGATATGGATCGAGGTGCTGTTTTCATCCGCCTGTATCGGTGCGTCCGAAGGTGGTACACTATCCTAAACCATGGAGCGGACAAGCAAAAAGACTCGGGCGGGGCGTGCGCTTCCCCGTACTTTTTCGGAAAGGCGGGTGAGGGCGCTGGTCAAGGCCGTCGCTTCCGCCCCCGCCCGGCGGGGGGTTTTCAACCCCTGGGTGGAAGTGGATCGCGAGCACGATCTCGGCCCCGCCTCCCCCGGAATCCGCCGCCGCCACCTGGCCGGGTACCTCCGTCCCCGCGCCCACCGCTCCCGGCTGGTCCTGATCGGGGAGGCCCTCGGCTACCAGGGAGGGCATTTCAGCGGCATCGCCATGACCTCCGAGCGGATTCTTCTCGGGCACAAGTCCCGGGAGGGGATTCCGGCGGCGGCGGTTTTGCCCGCGCCCGCGCCCCGGCGCAGCAGCAGTCCCCGGTTCAAGCCCCTGGGCTTCTCCGAGCCGACCGGAACCATCGTCTGGAAACAGCTGCTGGGCCTGGGCCTGGACCCGTTCGCCTTCGTCCTCTGGAACGCTTTTCCCTGGCACCCGTTCTCGCCCGGCCGGGGGATGCTCAGCAACCGGCGCCCCACCGCCGTGGAACTGGCGTCGGGGGAACCCGTTCTCCGCCGGTTCCTGGAGATCTTCCCCGGCGCCGTCGTCCTGGCGGTGGGGAGGGTGGCGGAGGCGGTGCTGCGGGACCTGGGTGTGGCCGCCGTGTCGGTTCGGCATCCGGCCAACGGGGGCGCCGTCACGTTCCGTCGGCAGATAGGGCGCCTGCTCTCCGCGGAGGGGACGTGAAAACCAGGGTTCTGTGGGCCCGGCACGGCCGGATCGCCAACAACCTCACGGGAATCTACAGCGGCCGCAGCGCCGACCGTCTCGATCCGACCGGGCGCCGTCAGGCCGAACTCCTGGCCCGGCGCCTGGCTCTGCGGCCACCGGACCTGATCGTGACCTCGCCGGTGGCCCGGGCGGTGGAGACCGCGGCGGCGGTCGCCGCCCGCTGCGGGCTGACGGCTGCGGCCGAGGATTACTGGGCCGAGATCGATTTCGGACTCTGGAGCGGCCTCGACGGCGGCGCCATCGGCCGGGGATGGCCCCGGGAGTGGGAGGCCTGGCGGGCGGCTCCCCACGAGACCGCCGTGCCCGGCGGCGAGGGCCTGGAGGACGTCCGCGTCCGGCTCCGCCGCGGCCTGGCCCGGCTCCGGGACGAGTGGCGGGGGAAAACGGTCCTGATCGTGGCCCACGACGTCACCGTCCGGCTGGCGGTTCTGGAGGCGTTGGATCTGCCCACCCGGAGCTACCGCCGGTTCCGGGCTGACAACGCTTCCCTTACGGGCATCGTCTGCGACCCGGATCCGGTCCGGGTCGAGATGGTCAACGACACCGGTCACCTGGAGGAACTGGAACGATGAAGACAAGGTCGGGACTGTGCGCGCTCTTCCTGCTCCTGGGCGCCTGCGCCGCGCCCCAGTACCGGAGCCCCGCTTTCAAGGACGTGGACGTGGACGGCGACGGCATCGTCACCTGGCCCGAGTACCAGAAGGCCTTCCCGGGAAAGCCGCGGAACCTCTACCTGGCGTCGGACGAGGACCAGGACGAACAGCTCGACCAGTCCGAATTCGAACTCGGCCTGGGCGGCTCTTTCTGATCGTCCGCGCTCAGGCTTCCGGTTCGGGATAGCGGTTGAAGAACGCCCGTTCCTCGAACGGCAGCTTCTCCGGCCGCCGCCCCTCGACGGTGGGAAAGCCGATCGGGAGTATGACCCGGACGGTCTTGCCGGTCGGCAGGCCGACCAAACGGCCGATCCGTTCCGCCCGCCCGTCCGTCCGCAGCCAACCGTCCACCCAGACCGAAACGTAGCCGAGGGCGGCGGCGGCCAGGAGCATGTTCTCCACGGCGGCGGCGCAGTCCTCCACCTGAAAAGCCAGCCCTTCGTAGACGGCTTCCGGTTTGCGGTCGACGGCGCAGAGGATATAGGCCGGCGCGGTGCGCATGGCCTGGTTGGTGGCGTGCATCTCCTTGATCTCCCGGACCAGGTCGTCGTCGTCGACGATGACGAAGCGCGTGGTTTGGGCGTTGCGCCCGGACGGGGCGTCGAGCCCGGCTTGGACGATCTTTTTCAGGTGGTTCCGGGGGACCGCTCTCGCGCTCAACGGTTCCCGGTAGCTGTGTCGCCTGGCGACGGTCTCGAAGAAATCCATGGTCGTTACCTCCCGAATCCCAGTATAGCAAGACCGGTCGCCGCGGCCAACGCCGCCGTTTTCGGGTCTTCCTGTTCGCCGCCGCCGCCGCCGTGGTACACTGGCGTGGTTTTGTCCAACGGGAGCGATCCGGATGTCTTCTTCCCGCGCACATCGATGGTGGCTGAGGTTCCGGGAACGGGACCCGGGGGCGATCCGGCTGCGCCGCGCCTTCCGTCTCCTGGTCGCGGTCGGCCTGACCGTGCTGGCCGTCGCCCTCCTGACCGCCTGCGTCTCCGGCCGGCCCTCCGTCCGCTATCTCTTCATCGGTCTCCTCGCCGCCATGCTCCTGACCGCGACCGTTCCCGGGAACTCCCGCCGGGAGAGAATGCAGGGAATGGTCCGTTCCCTGATCGGTTCGCTGGCGGGGGCGCTTCTGGCCGCTTTTCTCCCCGGCAGGGGGGGGGCCTACCTGGCGGCGGTGCCCGCGGTCGTTTTCGTCAGTTACTTCGTCCGCCGTTTCGGCCCGGCCTACCGCCAGGCCGGATTCATGTTCATGGCGGTTTTCCTCTTCTCGCAGCTGGGGGGTATCGTCCCGGGAAATTTCCCCGCTTTCGCCGTCACCTTGCTGTTCGCCTTCATCTGCTCCTTCTTCGCCGGTTTTCATCTGGTCCAGGTCAAGCTGGAGACGGTCCTGATCGATTCCCTGCGCCGGTTTTTCAAGGAGAACAGCCGTTTTTTTTCCGCCCTGGAACGGTCGGCCGTCGCCCCCACGCCGGCCGTTCTCGGCGAGCTTGAGGCTTCCGTCGCCGGTCTCAAGGACACCCTTCTGGCCTGGGGAACCGTGGCTTCCCAGGTCTTCAACCGGAACGACCCCGCCTGGGGCATCCTGGCCCGGGCCGGGGACATGCAGTACCGTCTCGGACGCATTTCCCGGATCGCCCGGCGGGCGCTCCTGAAGCTCTCCGCCGGGCTCGACGGGTCCGCTTCTCCGGAACTGGGCCGCACCGTGGCCCGGGCGCTGGGGGAGGTGGGGCGGTCCCTGGAGGGGATCGCCGCGGTTCTCGACGGCGAACACGACCTCCACCTGGAGATGACCTCGAGCCCGGCGGCGGTCGACGCCTTGTCGGCCGCCGTGCTCAACGCGCCCGGCCCGGTGCGCGCGGTCGATTTCTACGCCTGGCAGGTCCTGGTTTCCCTCCGGCGTTTTCTGGAGAGCGTTTCCCTGCTCGACCGGGCCCTCCAGGATCCGGCCGAGGCCGCGTTCCCGGCCTCGGAGCCGGACCCGGCGACCGAGGTCCCCGAGCCTCCGCGGGGCTGGCGTCGCCGGGTCGCCGCCCGGCTGGGAGAGAGTTCGACCCGGCTGGCGGTCCAGGGAGCGCTGGCTTCGTTCTGTTCGCTGGCCGTCAGCGGGATATTCGGCCTGCAGCGCCCGGTCTGGGGAGTGGTTATGGCGGTGGTGGTGGTTTCGGGCACCTTGGGGGACAACGTCCGCAAGGCCCTGGAACTCTTCGGGGGAACGCTCGCCGGAGCCCTGCTGGCCCTGGCCCTGATCTGGATTCTTCCCGAAGGGCTGGTCCCGACGGCCGCGGTGCTGATGATTTTGCTCTTTCTCTGGAGCTACACCAACAACGTTTCCTACGCCCTGGCCACGGTCTGGATGGCTGCTTTCGCCATTGTGGTCCTGGCCCGGATCAAGGGGGGAGGCACGTCGATGGCCGCGGTCAGGCTGTATCAGGTCGGCCTCGGCGGCGGTTTCGGGCTTTTGGTTTCGAGCTTCGTTCTTCCCGTCAAAATCAGGCGCCGGAGCCGGGAGTTCGCGTCCGCCCTCCTGGCCGACGTCGCCGCCGTCGCCCGCGCCGCTTTCGCGATGGCCGAGGGCAGGGACGTTCCCGCCGCCGGCGCGGCCCGCGACGCCCTCTACCGGCACCTCGACGATTTTCACGAGTCGCTGCGAAAAATGGCCTACGAATCCTTCCTCCTTCCCTCCACCCGCCGCCGGCTCCTCTCCCTCTCCATGGTTCTGCACCGGCTCTGCGACTACGCCGTGTCCCTGCTCGAGCTGATCGAAGTGCTCAAGGTCAAGGGGCTGTCGCCCGCGGTCCATGAAGCCGCCCAGGCCATGTCGGGGCTGGTGGAAGGCGCCCTGGCGGCCATGGGGCGGGGGGAGGAAGACGGGTCTCTGGAGCGGGAAGTCGAGGCGGTGCGGTCCCGCCTGATCGACCGGGTGGGGGAGGGGACCCCCGCCGGTTCCCGTGGAGAGACGCTGAGGGCTTTGGGTATATTCTTCTACAGCCGGGCCATGGTCGACGCGGCCCGGGAAGGGACGCCGCTGTTTCGGGACCGGTAAGCCAAGGGAGGTCGGAAGACGATGCAGGAATACGATGTGATGGTGATAGGCGCCGGGGGCGGGATGAAGGTGGCTCTGCCGGTGGCGGATATGGGGAAGAGCGTGGTCTTGATCGAAAAAGACCGCCTGGGGGGAACCTGCCTTAACCGGGGGTGCATCCCCTCCAAGATGCTGATCTACCCGGCCGATTTCGCCCGGGAATGCCGGGAAGCCGCGCGTCTCGACCTGGACGTCGGCTTCCGGGACGTCCGTTTCCGGGAGCTGATCGACCGCATCGCCTCGACCGTGGACGGCATCGCCGCCGGACTGCGGCGCCAGATCGACGAACATCCCCGCCTCGACCTCGTCCGCGGCCGGGCGGTTTTCACCGGCCCGCGCGAAGTCGAGGTCGGGGGCGAACGGATCCGGGCCGAGCGGGTGTTCATCGTCGCCGGTTCGCGCCCCCGGATCCCCCCCGTTCCCGGCCTGGAGGAGACGCCGTATTGGACCAGTCCGGAGGCGCTGCGCGCGCCCGGCCTGCCCCGGCGCCTGGTGGTGGTGGGGGGAGGGTTCATCGCCTGCGAATTGGGGAACGCCTACAGTTCCTTCGGCTCCCGGGTGGATTTCATCGCCCCCGACGGGCTCATCGACCGGCAGGACGATGATGTCCGCGCCGAGTTCAAGCGGATATTCACCCGGTTCAACACCGTGCGCGAGGGCGCGCGGCTCGAACGGGTCGAGTACCGGGCCGGGACCTTCGTTTCCCGGGTGCGCGCGCCGGGCGCCGGCGAGGAGATACTGGAAAGCGACTCGCTGCTGGTGGCGGCGGGAGTGGTGCCCGACATCGCCGACCTGCACCTGGAGAGGACCGGGGTCGAACTCGACGAGCGCGGCTTCATCGCCGTCGACGGTTTTCTGCGGACCCGTGCCCCCGGCGTTTACGCCTTCGGCGACTGTATCGGCCATTACCTCTTCCGCCATTCGGTCAACTTCGAGGGAGAGTACCTGGTTCGGACCGTCTTCGGGGGCGACGACCGCCCCATCCGCTACTATCCGGTCCCGTCCGCGCTTTTTTCCTGGCCCGAAGTCGCCGGGGTGGGGAAATCGGAAAAAGAACTGCGGGCGGAAGGCGTCGAGTACGTCGCGGGAAAGGCCATGTACGCGGAGAGCAACGCCGGTCTGGCGCGCCAGGTCGACCACGGATTCGTCAAAATCCTGGTCGCCCGCTCCGACCGCCGGATTCTGGGAGCGCAGATCGTCGGCCCCGAAGCCAGCGACATGATCCATATCCTCATCGGGATGATGTACATGCAGGCCGGCCTCGACGATCTCAACCGGATGATCTACATCCACCCCGCCCTGCCCGAGCTGGTCCGCGACGCCGCCCGCGCCGCCGAAGCCGCCCTGGCCTGACGGCCGCCCCCCGGATCTTCAGCGCCGGGGGCGCAGGAGCAGCGCCAGGTGGGAGCGCCGCAGGGGAGGGAAGAGCCGCCAGGCCAGGCGCGTCCCCCGGGGAACGCGGCGGAGAACGTTCGCGGGCAGGTCGGTGAAATCGGCCGCCCGCGCCGTCTGCCAGGCCGGGGCCAGGGCTTCGACCGCCGCCGGCGATTCCGGGAACCAGCGCCCCCCCGGAAGAATCTTTCCCGCCGCCGGGGAGACGGCGTCGAATAAAAGCAGCGATCCCGGGAAATCCGCGGCGGCGTCGGCCATGACCGCCCGCACCGTCTCCGGGGCCAGGAACTGGAAAACGCCTTCGGCGATGAAGAGGAAGGGCCCCCCCCCCGCCCGCCGCCGGACCGCTTCCGTCCAGGCGCGGTCTTCCAGGTCGGCGACGACGACGGCCCCCTCTTCCTGCAGCCGCCGCTCCCGCCATCGTCCCGCTTCGGCGCGGTCGAGACAGAACCAGGGGACCCGGGCGCCGATCCGCGACCGGCGCGTGCTCGAACCGGCTCCCAGCTCCACCGCCGCCGCCGGTCCGTCGGCCAGAGCCTCCCGCGCCAGGTCGTCGATCAGGCGCGCGCGCAGACAGATCCCCAGCTCGGGGACGCGTCCGTCCCCGACCGCCCCCCCGGGGGGGGCGTCGTCGGCCAGCCTCCGGGCGGCGGGGTCGATCAGGACGGCGTCGGGCCGGGCGCTCTCCCGGGCCCGGGCCGCGATCGGCGTCCACCAGGCCCGCTGGTATTCGGGGAATCCGCGCACAAGTGCCTCCGGGCAGGTATCGGCATCTGCTGACAGGGCCGGTTCCGCTTGCTATACTACAACAACAGCGGGATGTCTTCATTGCCCGAATCCGTGGAGGCGGAACCGATGCCCGATGCCGTCAAGGTCAGCGAGGGGATTTACTGGCTGGGAGTGAACGACCGCCAGACCCGGCTTTTCGAGGAGCTCTGGCCGCTCCCCAACGGGGTCTCCTACAACGCCTACCTGGTGGAGGGAACGGAGCGCTGCGCCCTGATCGACACCGTCAAGGGGTCTTTCTCCGCCGATTACCGGGAGCGGGTGGCCCAGTGGGTCTCCGCCGGCCGGCGGATCGAATACCTGGTCATCAACCACATGGAGCCGGACCACTCCGGTTCGATCAAGACCCTGGTCGAGCTCTGTCCCGGGATCCGGCTCGTCGGGAACGAGCACACGGTGCGGATGATCGAGGACTTCTACCGCCTCGGCGCCGATACCGTCGAGGTCGGCGACGGCGACGAAATCGATCTGGGAGGGAGGAAGCTGGTCTTCAGGCTCACTCCCATGGTCCATTGGCCGGAAACGATGATGACCTTCGATTCACGGACCGGAACGCTTTTCTCCGGCGACGCCTTCGGGGGGTTCGGGACCCTCGACGGAGGCATTTTCGACGACGAGGTCAACATCGAGTTCTACCAGGACGAGATCCGCCGCTACTTCACCAACATCGTCGGACGTTTCAGCGCCATGGTGGTCAAGGCCATCGACAAGGTCCGGGATCTTCCCATCGCCGTGGTCGCTCCCACGCACGGGCCCATCTGGCGCCGGGACCCGTCGCGGATCATCGAGGCGTACGCTTCCTGGAGCCGGCACGAGACCGAACCGGGAGTGGTGATCGTCTACGGGTCCATGTACGGGAACACCGAGCGCATGGCCGATGCCGCCGCCCGGGTTCTGAGCGAACGGGGGTTGAAGAACATCAAGATCTTCAACGCTTCCCATACCCACGTTTCCTACATGATCAACGAGATCTGGAGGTTCCGGGGCCTGCTCCTGGGAAGCTGCACCTACAACCTCGGTCTCTTCCCCCCCATGATCGAACTGCTGGATAAGCTCAGGAACAGCAACCTCCGGGGCTGGCTGGTCGGCATCTTCGGCACCTATGCCTGGAGCGGCGGCGGCGTCAAGCGCCTGCGGGAATGCGCGCAGGAGTGCGGCTGGAAACTGGTGGAGCCGGTGGTCGAAGCCCGCTGCGCCCCCAAGCCCGAAGACCTGCGGGGGTGCCGGGAGCTGGCGGTCAACCTGGCCGCCGCCCTGGATGCTCCCGGGGACGGCGGGGGATGACCGGCGGGGTCGAAGAGGGGAGGTACTTTCTCAAGGATTCGGTGAGGAAAGTCACCGACTTCGCCGCCACCCCCCAGAGCCGCGGTGTTCCCCCTCCTCCCGTCCAGAAGCCGTTTCCGTCCGAAGCCCTCCGGTTCCCCCTTCCCGCTCCGGGAGAGTTCGGCGCCCTCGGGAAGATGGGGGTCTACGACGCCGTCCGCCGGCGCCGCAGCCGTCGGAATTTTTCGCCGGAGCCCCTGGGCCTGGCCGAGCTCTCCTTCCTGCTCTGGGCCGTCCAGGGGGTGAGACGCACCCTCTCCCCGGCCGCGGTACTGCGGACCGTCCCCTCGGCCGGCTGCCGCCACCCCCTGGAGACCTATCTCCTGGCGTTTCGGGTCGGCTCCCTGGAGCCGGGGGTTTACCGCTACCTCCCCCTGGGCCACGAACTTCTTTTCGAATTCGCGGTCCCCGACCTGGCCGCCCGCCTGGTCCGGGGAGTGCTGGGGCAGGAGTTCGCGGCGCGGGCCGCCGCCGTCTTCGTCTGGAGCGCGGTGCCGTCCCGGACCGAGTGGCGGTACGGGGGCGCTTCCCACAAGGTGATCGCCCTCGATGCCGGCCACGCCTGCCAGAACCTGTACCTGGCCTGCGAAAGCATCGGGGCCGGAACCTGCGCCGTGGCCGCCTACGACCAGGAGGAGATGGACCGGCTGCTGCGGCTCGACGGCGCCGAGGAGTTCGTGGTCTACCTCGCCCCCGTGGGGAGGGTCGGGCCTTAACGCCGGGGCGCCGCCGCTTGTCTTCGGCGGTTTTCCGGCTATAATTTCGGCGGACGGAAACGCCGCGACGGCGCCGCGGGCGCCGGGAGAGGAGGAACGATGGGCAAGATCTATCATATTCAGCTGGATCGGAAAATGATCGGGGGCGCCAAGCTGGCGGTGGTCCCGGGCGACCCCGGCCGGGTTCCCAAGATCGCGGGGCAGCTCTCGCCCCGGTTCCGGGAACTGGCTTTCAACCGGGAGTACCGGTCCTGCCTGGTCCCGGTCGGCTCCCGGGAGAAGGTTCTGGTCACCTCGACCGGGATCGGCGGCCCCTCGGCCACGATCGCCGTCGAGGAGCTGGCCATGCTCGGGATCACCACCTTCGTCCGGCTGGGGACCACGGGCTCGATCCGGAAGGACCTCAAGGTCGGGGACGTCGTCGTCACCGCCGCCGCGGTCCGTCTGGACGGCTCCTCGACCCACTACGCCCCCATCGAGTACCCGGCGGCCGCGGATTTCTTCGTCACCAGGATCCTGGTCGAAGCCGCGGAAAAGGCCGGCATTCCTTTTCGAGTCGGCGTCACGGCGTCTTCCGACACCTTCTACCCGGGGCAGGAACGCTACGACTCCCACGGCAAGTACGTGATCCGGAAATTCCAGGGCACGCTCGGGGAGTGGCAGCGGCTGGGGGTGCTCAACTACGAGATGGAATCGTCGGCCCTCTTCACCACCGCCCGGGCCCTGGGGCTGCGGGCCGGATGCGTGGCGGGGGTCATCGTCAACCGGGCTTCCACCGAGGCCATCCGCAAGACCGACGTGGCCCGGGCCGAAGACAACACCATCTCCGTTCTCAAAGACAGCCTGGGCCCGCTGCTGGCCCTGGCCCGGAGCCGCGTCCGCGGGTGATGCCGCCGACCCGGCGTCAGTACGACCTCGCCCGCCACCACGCCTGGGGAGGGCTGGGGATGCTGGCCCTGGCGGCGGTGTTGCGGGGGGTCGTCCCCGGAATCTCCCCCCGGGTGGCGGCGCCGGTCCTGGGCGCTCTGTGCGCCTACGCCGGGTTCTGGCTGTTTCTGACCTACCGCTACCGCGCCGCCCTCGGCCGGCGGCGCGAGGAGGCGGCAGGCGGCGCCGCCGCCCGGGCGAAGGCCGAGGCCAAGGCCGCCAAGAAACAAGCCAAGGCCGCGGCCAAGGCGGCGAAAAAGGGAGGGGGGGGCGGGCGTTAACGCCCCCGGCGCGAGCCCAGCCAGAAGAAGACCCCGGCCACGGCCAGCATCCCCGCCAGCTTGAGGGCCAGGGATCCGGCGCCGCTACCGGAATCCGCGCTTTCTTCCGCCTCGGTCAGCTCGTCGACTTCTTCGTCGCCCGCCGCCGTGCCCGCCGGGGTCGGAGGGGGAGAGGGCCGGAAGCGGGGGGTAACCGCCGGGAGGACGGTCGAGGAAAAGGCCTTGGTCAGGAGCTCCCGGGCCTTGGCGTCCCGGGTCGTCCGGTCCTTGGAGCCGAGGACGACGGCGACGAACCTGACCCCGCGCCGGGAGGCGGTGGCGACGATGGAGTAGCCCGCGGCCTTGAAGTACCCGGTCTTGAACCCGTCGCAGCCGGGAACCGATCCGAGCAGGTGGTTGTGGGTGCGCATGTCGAAGGTGCCGTCGCGGAAGGGGCGGTACGTGGTCTCCGTGTAGGCGAAGACGGCGGGGTGCTTGATCAGCTCCAGCGCCAGCCGGGCCAGGTCGCGGGCCGTGCTTGTATCCGGTTCGTCTCCCGCCGCCGGAGGGAGACCGTGCACGGAATGGAAGACGGTGTCGGCCATTCCCAGGTCGGCGGCTTTCCGGTTCATCAGCTCGACGAAGGCCTCGGCCGACCCCGCCGTGTGGATGGCCAGGGCGACCGCGGAATCGTTGGCCGACTGGACGATCAGGGAATAGAGCAGCTCTTCCACGGGAAAGACCTCGCCCTCCTTGAGGTAGACTTGCGAGCCGCCCGTCCGGGCTGCGGCCGCGGTCACGGTCACCGGGTCGTCGAGCCGCAGGGTTCCCTCCTCGACTTTCTCCTGGAGGATGAGGAGCATCATCAGCTTGATCACGCTGGCGGGATAGGCGCGGGCGGAAGAGTTGTCCTCGAAAAAGACTTCGCCGGTCCCGGCGTTGAGGACCAGGGCCGAAAGGTAGGGGTTCTTGGCCACGGTCGGGATTTTGGCCCGGGCCCCGGGTGCGGCGGCGGGGAGGAAGATGAGCCCGGCCGCGGCCGCGGCCGCGAAACGGCGGTGCCCGAGAAGGCGTTTCATGCTACTCTGCCGGCAAGGATCCATAACCCCGGAATTTTCTCCCGGCCGCAGGGAAAACTCCAGGAAAAATCGTGAACCTCGAAGCCTTGGAAAAAATTCTCGCCGCCCTCCCCGGATACCGTCGGGTCCAGGCCCGGCGCGCGCTGTATCGGGACCTGGTTCCTTCCTGGCTGGAAGCCACCGCCCTTCCCCTGGAGCTGCGCCGGGAACTGGAGGAGGCCGTCCCCCTGCCGGCGTCGGCGGAGTTTTTCCCCGAAGCGGACGGATCGGCCGAACGCGCCCTGGTCGTTCTCGGCGACGGGGAGGCGGTCGAGACCGTGCTGATGCGCCACGGCTCCGGGCGCCGGACGGTCTGCGTCTCCTCCCAGGCCGGTTGCGCCCTCGGCTGCTCTTTCTGCGCCACCGCCGAGCGCGGCTGGTCCCGGAACCTGTCCGCCGGCGAGATCGTGGGCCAGGTTCGTCTCGTCGCGCGCCGTCTCGCCCCCGCGGGGGAAAAGGTCGGCAACGTCGTTTTCATGGGGATGGGTGAGCCCCTGCTCAATTATGAAGCGGTGGCGGAGGCGGTGCGCGAACTCAACGCCGCCGACGGGTTCAACATCGCCGCCCGCCGGATTTCCATCTCCACCGCCGGGATCGTTCCCGGGATACAGCGTCTGGCCGCCTTCCCCCTGCAGGTCAACCTGGCGGTCTCGCTCCACGCGCCCGACGACCGGCGGCGGAAGGAGCTGATGCCGTTGGCCGGCAAGGTCCCGCTCCGGCGCCTGCTGGCGGCGGTGCGGGACTATCAGGCCCGCACCAACCGCCGGGTCATGTTCGAGTATATCCTGATCGACGGGTTCAACGACAACACCGCCGACGCCCGCGCTCTGGGGGGCCTGCTGCGGAAGGACGGGCCGCGGCTTTTTCTCGTCAACCTCATCCCCTGCAACCCCGCCCGGGGTTTCCGGGCCCCCCCCGAAGCCCGGATCGAGGGTTTCCGGCGGGCACTGGAGGGGGAGGGCGTCTCCGTCACCCGCCGCTACCGTTTCGGCCGGGGGGTCCGGGGTGCCTGCGGTCAGCTGGCGGGACGCGACGAAATCGAGGAGGTCGAAGATGGGAATGTTCACGACCGGGAAAGTATGCCTGGAGCGGCTCCCCCGGGGGGGAGATCTGGCTGAAGCCGTGGCCGCCCGCGCCGCCGCCCGGGGGATCGCCTGCGCCGAAATCTGCGCCGTCGGGGCCGTGTCCCGGGCCCGGATCGGGTATTACCTCCAGGACCGGCGCCGCTATCGGGAACTGGACTTTCCGGAGGCCATGGAGATCGTGTCCTGCCTGGGGACGATCACCGAAAAGGACGGGGCGCCTTTTCTTCATGCCCACCTGGCCCTGGCCCGGGAAGACGGTTCCACGGTCGCCGGCCACCTCCTGCCCGGGACCGTTATCTTCGCCTGCGAATGCCTGATCCGCGAGCTGGTGGGGGATGTCCCGCGCCGCGCGCACGACCCCGATACCGGGCTGTCGCTCTGGGAGAGTTCATTCCATGATTGATGTCCGGTTCGGACCGGGGTAAACTGCAATAGGGATATGTGCAGGACCGGGCGCCGCGGCGCCTGCGAGCGGGTCCCCCGGGAGGATGCGAGTGCGCCGACCAGGCCGGGTAATCGTGATCGGCGGCGGACCGGCGGGGCTGATGGCGGCCGGGAAGGCCGCGGCCGCCGGCGCCTCGGTGCTGTTGCTGGAGAGGATGGACCGGGTCGGCCTCAAGTTGGGCTTGACCGGGAAAGGCCGGTGCAACCTCACCAACGTCGCCCCGGTTCCGGAGATGCTCCAGCACTTCGGGGCCGGGGGCAATTTTCTGCGCGCCGCCCTCTGCAATTTCGGCAACCGCCGCCTGATCGGGTTTTTCGCCGACCTGGGAGTGGCCACGGCGGTGGAGCGGGGCGGCCGGGTCTTTCCCGAAGCGGGGAGCGCGGTGGAGCTGGCCCGGGCCTTGAAAAAATGGGCGGCGGGAACCGGAGTCGAGATTCTCACCTCCCGCCGCGTCGATCGGCTCCTGGTCGACGAGGGCCGTATCCGGGGGGTCTGGGTGGGGGACGATTTTTATCGGGCCCGGGCGGCGGTGATCGCCACCGGAGGGCTCTCCTACCCGCGGACCGGTTCCAGCGGCGACGGCTACCGGTTGGCGGCCTCCGTCGGGCATACCGTCGTCGCCCCCCGTCCCGCCCTCGTCCCCCTGGACACGCCCACCGGGCACTGGTCGCGGACCCTCCCCGGCTTGGCCCTGAAGAACGTCCGGTGCCGGCTGACGGCCGGGGGGCGCCGGATCGCCGACGAGTTCGGGGAGATGATCTTCACCCATACCGGGGTGTCGGGACCGATCGTTCTTTCCCTTTCCCTCCGGGCCGGGGACGCGCTGGCCGCCGGGGCCGAAGTCGCGCTTTCCCTCGATTTCAAGCCGGCCCTCGACGAGAAGAAACTCGATCTGCGCCTCCTGCGCGATTTGAAGGAGGCGGGAAAACGGCGGATAGCCGGGGTGGTCAAGGGCCTGCTCCCCCGCGCGCTGGTCCCGGTCTGCCTGGCCGCCTCCGGGATCGACCCTCTCAAGCGGGCGGACCAGGTTACCCGGGAGGAGCGTCTTCGTCTCCGCCTCTGGCTCAAGGGGGCCGACATCCCCGTCCTCGAACTCCGTCCGGCGGCGGAAGCGGTCGTCACCGCCGGGGGCGTGTCCCGCCCCGAGATCAACCCCCGCAGCATGGAGTCGCGGCTGGTCCGCGGCCTCTTCTTCGCCGGCGAGGTCATCGATATCGACGCCGATACCGGCGGCTACAACCTGCAGGCCGCGTTCTCCACCGGGTACCTGGCCGGGGCCGGCGCCGCCGCCGCCTGTCTTTAGGCGCGACGGCCGCTGAACTCGGCCAGCGCCCCCCAGAACGGGTCCACCCGGGGGTGCTCCAGGGGCCGTTCCTGGCCGTCCTCGCGCAGGATCAGGCGCCCGGGGTCGTCGGTGACTTCCCCGACCCGGCTGGCGGGGATCCCCCCGGCGCCCAGGCGCTTCAGAACCTCGTCCGCCCGGTGCGGGCGGCAGGTGACGATCAGGGACCCCTCGCTGATCGAGGTATAGGGGTCGATCCCGAACAAACCGCAGATCCGGCGCACCGGATCCTGGACGATGATCGCTTCCTTTTCGACCGTCATCCCCACCCCCGCGGCCCGGGCCACTTCGTAGAGGCCGCCCAGGACGCCGCATTCGGTGGCGTCGTGCATCGAGGTCACTCCCTCCTCGCGGACGCCGGCTTCGACCGCGATCCGGGCGTCCTCCACCACCGACATCTGCCAGAACAGTTCTCGGGCTTCCTCGGCGAACTCGGAGCCGAAACGTTCTTCGATCCGGTCCGGAAAGGTGGCCGCGAACAGGCCGGCGGCCTCCACCGCCGCTCCCTTGGTGACGAGGACGGCATCGCCGGGCCGGGCCATGGCGGGGGTAAGATAGCGGTCCTTCGGGCCCACGCAGATCACGGTCGCCCCCCCGATCATGGGGAATTCGCAGCCTTGGTAGCGGCCGGTGTGTCCCGAGATCACGGCCAGGCCGATGGCGTCGCATTCCCGGTGGACCGTGTTCCAGAAAGCCTCGAAAGCTTCCCGGTCCATGGAAAGGGGGAGGTTCAGGTCCAGGGTGATATAGGCCGGGGGGAGTCCCGAGGTGGCCGCGTCCGAGGCCAGGATGTGCACGGCGAACCAGGCCGCTCGTTCCCAGCCGTAGGCGGGGATGACGAAGACCGGGTCGGTGGTGGTGACCATGACCCGGCCGTTCCCCAGGTCCACGACCCCGACGTCGACCCCGTTGCGGGGGCCGACCAGCACTTGAGGCCGCCGTCGCCCCAGGCGGGGGAGGATGATCTCGTCGAAGATATCCGGCGAGACCTTGCCGGTCGCGGGCAGTTCCCGTTTCATGCCGTTTTTCCCCGGCCGCTGCCCCCGCTCCCGGCTCAGTCGGCCTGGACCAGGTCGCCGCGCTCCAGTCCGGTCCCGGAGAGAACCTCGGCGATGGAGTACTTCTCCTTGACGCTGGTGACCTTGACCCGGCCCACCTTCTCCGTCTCCGATCCCAGGGTCATCCCGGTATCGGGGTCGACCAGGGCTTCTCCCTGGCGGATGACGTCGAATTCCATGCCTTCGCTCATCCCCCCTTCGCTGCCGGCGTTGATGTAGACCTTGGAGGCGTCGGCCTTGATCACTTTGCCCTGCCAGGGAACGCTCCTGAGGCGGGAGGCGATTTTCGCCACCGCTTCGTCGATGGCTTCCTGGGTCGCTTCCCCCAGCGGGGTCTTGCGGAAACCGCCCAGGTCTCCGGAAAAATCGGAGTGGCTGTAGCCGAGGGAGAGGCCGCCGGCGTCGGCGCTCCCCTCCACCCGGATCGAGTCCAGCACCTCGCCGCTGCTGGTGTCGTAGATCCGGACGTTGATGGCCACGTGGGCCTGCTCGTGGCTGCCGCCGATGCGGAAACCGGCGATCCCGATCCCGCCGCCTTCTCCGCCTTTCTTCTCCTCGAACTCGGTGACCGCGCCCGAGATCAGGATCTGGGCCTTACCCAGCTTGCCGATGGCGGCGGCCGAACCTTCGCCGGTGCGTCCGCTGGCTCCCAGATCCTGCTCGGCCAGGACCGAGGAGAGGTCCTGCCGCTCGAGAACGGTGAATTTGCCGGTGTTGATCAGGGAGGTGGCCATCATCTCCTGCATGCCCCAGCCGATATCCCAGGCACCGTACCAGCCGGATTTGTTGTCGAACTCGGAGACCGCGATCGTCATCTTGGGCGCGGCGGCGGCCGTTCCGGCCGCGACCGCGGCCGCCAGCGCGACCGCCCAGGTGGTCAGTGAAGTTTTTTTCATCCCGGTTCCTCCTCGGCGCCTCCGCCGTTTCGGGTTGCGTTTCCGTAAAAAAATACCATAAACGGCTCCGGGTGTAGGGGAAAAACCTCCCGAAATCCCGAGGGAAGGGGTTGACTTGCAAAAGGGGGGGGTATAGTTTTCCCGGTGGCCGTTCGGGGCCCGTAGCTCAGTCGGTTAGAGCAGGGGACTCATAATCCCTTGGTCGTAGGTTCGAGTCCTACCGGGCCCATTTCCTTTTTCCCCCTCCATCCCGCGGTTGAGCTCCGGCGGCGCCCCGGTTACAATGACCCCGAGGTGACCGTCCCATGAAGATCGTCCCGATAGTGGCGGCGGTGGCGCTGGGAGCCGTTGGAACCCCGGGCGGGGGGGCTCCCACGCCTCCGCTGGAAACCTACCTGAGCTACGAGGGCAACCTCCCCCGCTGGTGGTCGGCAGCGCAGGCCGGCTGGCGCTGTTGGGAAGAGGGGAAGGAGGCCGAGGCCGTGGCTCGCTGGGAAGCGGCCCAGGAAGACGGGTTCCAGGAGAGCCGGGCGTTTTTCCGGATGGGGATCCATTACTACGAGGCGGGGGAATGGGAACGGGCCGCCGTGTACCTGGCCCGGTCGCGCCCCTGGGTGGAGGCGGAGAGCGGCGATCCCGTCCTCAAGCTCCGCCTCTACCGGTCCCTGGGCCGAGCCCTCGCCGAACTGGGCCGGATCGACGAAGCCATGATCAATTACCGCCGGGCACTGGCCCTCGACCCGGCGGACACCGCGGCCCGGGTGGGCCTGGCCGGGCTCTGCCTGCGGCGGGGGATGATCGGCGCCGCCGAGAGCGAGGCCGACAAGGTTCTGGAAAACGATCCCGGCAACGCCCGGGCGCTGCTGATCATGGCCCGGGCCGCCGAGCAGGACGGGGGGTACTCCCGGGCCGCGGGCATCTACCGCCGGATTCTTGCCGCCGACCCCGCGGCGGACGACGCCCGTCTCGCCCTGGGGCGCATTCTCTACTACCGGCTGGCCGACCCCGCTTCCGCCCGGAAGGAGCTGAAGGAGTACCTCCTCCGCCGTCCGGACGATCCCTCCGCCCTGGCGGTTCTGGCCGAGGCCGACCTCGTCCTGGGCGACCGGGAGGCGGCCGGCGAGGCCGCCGCCCGCGCGGTGGCCCTCGATCCCCGTTCCTACCGGGGGCTGGTCATCCTCGGGCAGCTGGCCTTCGGGAAGGGGGAGTACTCAACCGCCCGGGAGTTCTACCGCCGGGCCTGGGAGTCGGACCGGTCCCTGGCCCCGGCCGAGTACGGGCTGGGGATGGTGGCCCTGCAGGAAGGGAAACTGGTCGAGGCGGAACAGTTCCTCCGCCGCGCCTGCGCCCACGCCCCCGGTTTCGCCGACGCCGAGTACAACCTGGGGGTGGTCTTCGAACGCGGCGGCCGGACGGAAGAAGCCGAGGGGGTCTTCCGCAAACTGGTCTCCGAGCAGCCCGGGTATTTTCCCGGGCACCTGGCCATGGGCGGCTTGCTCTACAACCAGCGGCGGATCAAGGACGCGCTGCCCTTTTTCCTCAACGCCGCCGCCCTCGACCGCAACCGCTGGGAACCCTACTACTACGTGGGCAAATGCCTGATCGACCAGGGCCGCTACCGGCCCGCCCTGGAAGCCCTGGAATCGGCGGCTCGGATCGCTCCCGGTAACGCCTCCGTGCTCACCGATATCGGCGTCGCCCGGCAGCGCCTCGGAGACCTGGACGCGGCCCGGGAAGCCTTCGCCTCGGCCCTGGAGATCGAACCCGACTCCATCAGGGCCCGGATCGACCTGGCCCTTCTCGAACAGGAGGCTTCCCGTCCGGGCCGGGCCCGGGAGGAATACCGCCGCGCCCTCATCGTCCGTCCCGGCGACGTGCGCTGGGGGTACGAATACGAGCCCGGCGACATGCTCCGGGAGCTTTCCGAGGGGCTCAGCCGCCACCTGGCCACCGGCGTCGACTATATCAGCCTCTTCGGCCTGATCGAGAACGTTTCCCGGGACGATCCGGCTTTTCCGGAGATGGTACCCCTTCTGGAGAAGCTCCTGGTCGAGCACCCGCGCGAGCCCGGATACCCCTATCTGATCGGGCTCTGTTTCCAGCGTATGAACGACGCTTCCCGGGCCGAGCACTACTTCAGCCGCGCCCTCCAGATCGACCTCGATTTCGCCCCCGCCCACCTCTCCCTGGGGAGGATGTACCTACTCCAGGAGCGTTTCCCCGAGGCCCGGGCCCACCTGGAGGCGTTCGTGGCCCTGGTCCCGAGGGGCGAAGCTTCGGACGCGGCCCGCGTCCTCCTGGAGAGTCTTCCCGACGGCGGGTCCTGAGCCCGGGGAAAAGGGTTGGAAGCCGCCGGGAGGAGAAGGTAATATCGCCGGAAAAGCCGGGCCCCCCGGCCGCGGCGGAAAAAAGCAAGGAGCGGAAGATGGCGAAGGAAATTACGATCGGCAACGGCATTCTGGTCACCCTGGGCAAGGAGAACCTGGTGATTCCCCGCGGCGCGGTCCTGATCCGGGACGGCGTCATCGCCGCGGTGGGGACCGACGCGGAGGTCAGGAAACAGGCGCCGGAGGCCGAGTACGTCGATGCCGCCGGCAAGGTGATCATGCCCGGCCTGATCAACGCCCACCACCACCTCTACAGCACCTTCGCCCGGGGGATGGCTCCCAAGGACCCGCCGCCCTATACCTTCGTCGAGGTGTTGGAACGGCTTTGGTGGCCCCTGGACGCCGCCCTGGTCGAAGGCGACCTCTACTACGCGGCCATGCTCCCCCTGATCGACTGCATCAAGCAGGGAACGACCTCGATCATCGACCACCACGAGAGCCAGGGCTACCAGATCGGGAGCCTCTCCGAGCTGGCCAAGGCGGTGGACGACTCCGGGATCCGGGGGTGTCTCTGCCTGGGGATCTCCGACCGTTACGGGAGGGGAGCCGAGGGGATCGAGGAGAACGTCCGTTTCGTCAAGGAGGCCAACTCCGTCCCGGCCACGGCCGCCCGCCGGGTCTGCGGCATGTTCGGGCTCCACGCCGCCTTTACCGTCGAGGACGAGACCCTGGCCGCGGCGGTCTCCGCCGCCGACCGGCTCGGCGTCGGGTTCCACACCCACGTGGCCGAAGCCGCCTCCGACGAGGAAGCCAGCCTCGTCCGATACGGTCAGAGGGTCCTGCGGCGGTTGCGGGACAAGGGGGCGCTGGGGGAGAAGAGCCTGGCCATCCACTGCGTCCACATCGACGGCGAAGAGACGGACATCCTCCTCGAAACCGGGACCGCCGCGGTTCACAACCCCGAGTCGAACATGAACAACGCCGTGGGGGTGGCTCCGGTCCTGGAAATGTTCGGCCGCGGGATCGCCGTCGGCCTGGGAACCGACGGCATGACTTCGGATATGCGCTCCGGCGTCAAGACCGCGTTTTTCCTCCAGCACCTGGCCCAGGAAGATCCGCGGGTGGGGTTCTGCGAATCCTGCAGCCTGCTCCTCGACAACAACCCCGAGATCGTCTCCCGCCAGTTCGGCTACCGGGTCGGGGTTCTGGCTCCGGGCGCCGCCGGGGACGTCATCGTGGTCGACTACACCGCGCCCACCCCCCTCGACGGGAACACCTGGCTGGGGCACTTCCTCTTCGGGATCTGTTGCGGCGCCGCGGTCGATACCACCGTGGTCGGCGGCAAGGTCCTGATGCGGGGGAAGAAGCTCACCCTGCTGGACGAGGAAGCCCTGGCGGCCCGGTGCCGGGAACGGGCCCGGGCCTTCTACGGCCGCTTCTGAGCGGAGGTCACTCCTCCTCGGCCTTGCGCCACTCCGCCTTGAATTCGGGGATGGGCGGGGTCCGGCGCTTATGCCGGGTGGCGCGGACCATCGACCTGACGGTGTCGATGTCGTCGGGGAAGAACCCTTCCTGGAGCAGGCTCTGCCTTCCCAGGTGCAGGTCGATCATGCAGTAGAGGATGCTGTCCAGGAACTGGTAGGTGAACCCCAGTTCGCCCTCGTCGGTCTGGCCCTGCCAGAGCCCGGCGGTCGGGGTCCGGTTGGCCAGGTGGCGGGGAATCCCGATCGAGACCGCCAGCTGCCTGACCTCGGTTTTATAGAGGCACCCGATCGGTTCCACGTCCACGCCCCCGTCGCCGTACTTGGTGAAGTAGCCCATGTAGTACTCGGTCCGGTTGCCGGTGCCCAGGACGAGGGCGTTGTGGTAGGAAGCCCAGTCGTAGAGGATGCTCATCCGTTCCCGGGCCATCTTGTTCCCCTTGCGCATGACGCTGGCGCGGGAAAAGTGTTCGAAATAGGCGTCGATCATGGGGGCGATGTCGATGGTGCGGGTGTGGATTCCGAAAAGGTCCGCCAGTTCCTGGGCGTCGCGGATATCCTCGGGGCGCCCCGCCCGGTAGGGGAGGAGGAGCCCGATGACGTTGGAACTGCCCATGGCTCTGACCGCCAGGGCGCCGATCGTGGCCGAATCGATCCCGCCGGAAAGGCCGACGACGGCTTTTTCCTTGCCCGAGCGCTCCACGGCGCGGCGGATGAAGGAGACCAGGTGTTCCTCGACTTTCCAGGTGTCGATGACGGGCGTTTTCATGCTCTAACAATAACGGGCGCGCCGCCGGGGACAAGCAAAATATTGCCTTTACACGTAGGCCCCCGTCCGCCGGATCAGGGGCTTCCCGGGGCGTCGGGTTTCTCTCCATAGGGAGTTTTCGGTTCCGCGGCCCGGGGAAGTTCCGCGGGGCCCGGTTCCGGAAAGGGGACGACTTTTTTCCCCGCCCGCTCCAGGAGCCGTCGCGCTTCTTCCCTCAAGCCGGGGGGAGCGGCGGCGGCGGATTCCGCCTCCTTCGCTTCCGCGGCGGCGCGCCGGGCGCCCGCCGCCAGGAGCCGGCAGCGGCCGCAGCCGCGCAGGTGCGCTTCCACCTCCCGGACCCGCGCCGTACCGGCCGTGCCGTCGGCCGCTCCCAGGATGACCTCGAGGGCGGGGCAGTCGGGGCCGGGCGGCTCTTCCGGCGCGCGGGCGGCCTCCAGGGTCAGCGCCCGGCTCCGGCAGGCGGGGCAGTCCCGCAGGTGCGCCGCGACCTCGCGGGCGGCTGCGGGGCCGCTCTCCCCGTCCAGGAAAGCCGAAAGCACTCGATCGGGGGGGCAATTCATGAGCTTGGTCCTCGCTTAAACAGTCGCTCTGGCGTCGTATTTATTCCCATACATCCTCCACGGAGTCGATCCCGCGCCGGCGCAGGGACGCCCCCATCCGGCGTTTTCCTTCCAGCAGGAGCTTCCCCACCTGGCCCGCGTTCAGCCGGATCCCTTCCCGTCCCAGCTCTTCCGCTATTTCCCGGTAGCGGTAACCGGCCATCCACAGCCGCAGCGCCTTCTCCTGGCGCGGGGGCAGGGAGGAGAGGGCGTCTTCGATCATCTCCCGCGCCTGCCGCCTCGCCGGGGCGCGCCCGGCGGCGGGATCGGCGGGTTCGAAGGCGGGGCCGTCCTCGTCCCCGCCCGCCCCCATCTCCTCCAGCGAGGCCTCCCGCCGGCGGCGGAAGAAATCGGCGCAGCGCCGCCGGGCGACGGCGGCGATCCAGGTCGCCGGCCGGCAGTTCCCCTGGAAGGAAGGCCAGCCCCGGATGACGGCTTCCCAGATCTCCATGAAAAGGTCCCGGGCGTCTTCTTCGAGGAGCCGGTTCCCCCTGACCACGTACCAGATCACCCTGGAATAGGTTTCGACATTGGCTTCCAGTTCGCTCATCGTCCCGGTACCATAATCATAACCGGTCGGTTCGAAAACGCCAGGGAGGATCGCATGGAAACCGTACGCCGCGCCTTGCTCCGCGCCGAGGCTCGGAGCACCTGCCGCAACATCCGTCTGGCCGCCGTGATCGAGACCCCCTCCGGGCGCCTGGTCGAGGGCTGGAACGGGCCTCCCGAGCGCTGCGGCCCGCACCCGGCCTGCCGGTTGGGCGGTCCGATCACTCCCGCCAACCTCCGGCTCTGTCCCGGGGTCCACGCCGAGGTCCGCGCGCTCTGCCGGGCGGCGGCGCGGGGCGTGGCCGTCGAGGGGGGAACGCTCTATCTCAGCCGCTGGTTCCCCTGCGCCCCCTGCGCCCGGGCCCTGATCGAAGCCGGAATCGTCCGTCTGGTGGTGACGGAGAAACTCTCCCTGGCCAAGGACGATTGCTACAACTTCGTACTGGCCGAGGAACTGCTGGGGGCCGCCGGGGTGGAGACGGTGATCGATCCCGGTTTACTCGAATTCGGCCAGGAGGAAGGTGTGGTCCGAGGGCCGCTCTCCCAGCCGGGGTTCCAGGTCGATCCATGAGCCCCGGCAGCGCCGGGCCAGGGCCGGAGCGGCCATGATGTAGTCGATCCGCCAGCCCATCCGCCGCTTGAGCAGCCAGGGGGTCCGGTAGTCGAAAAAGGTGTAGAGCCGCTCCTCGGGGTGGTTGCTGCGGAAGCAGTCCTCGAAACCCCAGGCGATGACGTTTTCCAGGGCGTCCCGGGCCCGGGGGTGGTAACAGACGTTGTCGGCTTCGCCCTCGGGGTCGAAGACGTCCAGGGGGAGGCGGGCGACGTTGAAGTCCCCCGCCCAGGCCAGTGGCCGGTCCGGGGAAAAGGTGCGGTCGAACCACCGCCGCAGCCGCGCCAGCCACTCCAGCTTGAAGCGGAACATCTCGTGTTCCGGAGCCCGGCCCTGGGGGACGTAGGTGTTGACCACGCTCACCCCCCCGAAGTCGGCCCGGATCAGCCGGCTCCCCTCGTCCTTCCCCTCCCCGTCGAACCCGTAGGAGACCAGCTCCGGCGTTTCCCGGGAGACGATCGCCACCCCGTTGTAGGTCTTCTCCCCTCGGAAGGCGACCTGCCAGCCGGCTTTCTCGAACTCCGCCCGGGGGAAGTCCTCGTCCCGGACCTTGGTCTCCTGGAGGGCGAGGACGTCGGGGCGATGCTCCTCCAGCCAGGCCAGGACCGTCGGCAGCCGGGCCCGGATGGAGTTGACGTTGAAGGTGGCGACGAGCATGAGGGCATTGTCGGCCGCCCCCGGGCCCCTGTCAAGGAGACCCCGGGGTAGACATGGAAGGAAGCATGGAGCATGGGGCATAGAGCATAGAGCATAGAGAATAGAGAAAAACTGCCACGGACCCCTTTGGGTTCAGGGCGGAGGGGTTCCCCTCTATGCCCCATGCTCCATGCTCTCTGCTCCCCCCGCGCAGCGTTCCAGGACCCGGCGGGCCACGTCGGGGGTGACGCCGCCCCGTTCCCCCAGCTTGACCATGCCGTGGGCTTCCAGTTGGGCCAGGAGGGCGGGGACGGCGTCGGGCCCGATCCCGTAGTCGCCCAGCCGGGTCTGCACCCCCATCCGCTCGAAGAACTCCCGGGTGGCGGCGATGGCGGCGGAGACGGCCTCCTCCTCGTCCGCTCCCTCGATCCCCCAGACCCGGCGGGCGTACTGGAGGAGTTTTTCGCGTTTCTGCTCCCGGCGCACTTCGAGCATGGCCGGGAGCACCACGGCCAGGGTCTGGCCGTGGTCGAGGCCGTGGAGCGCCGTGATCTCGTGGCCGACCATGTGAGTGGCCCAGTCCTGCGGCACCCCGGCCCCGATCAGGCCGTTCAGGCCCAGGGTGGCGCACCACATCAGGTTGGCGCGGACCTCGTAGTTCTCGGGATCGGCCAGGGCCTTGGGCCCTTCCTCGATCAGGGTGAGCAGCAGGCCCTCGGAGAAGCGGTCCTGGACCTTGCCCCCCACCGGGTAGGTCAGGTACTGCTCGGCGATATGGACGAAGGTGTCGATCACCCCGTTGGCGGTCTGCCGGGGCGGGAGGGTGTAGGTCACGGTCGGGTCGAGGACGGAAAAGCGGGGATAGACCGCCGGGTTCATGAAGGGGAGCTTGCTTTTGGTGGATTCGCGGGTGACGACCGAGCCGCAGTTCATCTCCGACCCGGTGGCCGGCAGCGTCAGGACCGTCCCCAGGGGGAGGGCGGAGCGCACGGCCGCCCCTCGGGTCTCCATGATCTTCCAGGGATCGCCCTCGAAGGGCGCGGCGGCGGCGACGAACTTGGTCCCGTCCACGACCGAGCCCCCGCCCACCGCCAGCAGGAAATCGATCCCGTCGGAGCGGACCAGTTCCACCGCTTTCACCAGGGTCTCGAAACGGGGGTTGGGCTCGATCCCGCCGAACTCGGCCGGGGCGCAACCGTCCAGGGCCTCCCTGACCCGGTCGAGGACGCCGTTTTTCTTGACGCTCCCGCCGCCGTAGAGGATCAGCACCCGGGCGTTTTCGGGGATCTCCCCGGCCAGGTCGGCGATCCGGCCCTTCCCGAACAGGATCTTGGTGGGGTTGTAAAACGTGAAGTTCAGCATGGTTTTTATCCTCCGGGGTTTCCGGTTTCAGCTGTGGGCGGCGCGCGGAAGATTTGCAGGTAGAAATACTTTCCCAGTTCGACGACGGGCTCGGGGGCGAGGGCCAGCCGCGCTTGGAGTTCCTCCGGCGAAAGTCGCCGGGCCAGGGGAGGGCCGAAAGGGCTTTCGCGCTTGACGATCTCGACCACGGCCAGGAAGCCGCCCGGGGCCAGGAGCCGGTCGATCTCGGCCGCGAAACCAGCGAACTGCTCCGGCGAGAACCCGTGGACCACGGTGCAGAGGTAGACGAGATCGAAGGCCCCGCCGGGCAGGCCGGTCGGGGCCGTGATGTCCGCCGCCAGCGCGATCAGGCCGTCGCTCTCGGTTTCCCGCCGGAGCCGGTCGATCGCGGCCTCGTCCGGGTCGAGAGCGTAGACTCTGCCGGCCGGGCCGACCCGGCGCAGGAACTCCTTGGCCATGTAGCCGTTCCCGCAGCCGGCGTCGAGTACCGTCTGCCCCGGCCCCAGGGGCAGGGCGTCCAGGATCTTCTCCTTGTCCAGGACGCTCTCCGAGGACTTCCCCCGGTGGTGGTGGCGTCCCTCGCCGCCCTGTTCGTACGCGATGATGTCCCGGTAATCCCTTGGTTCGTCCATCGTCGTTCCCTTCAGTTTTTCCGGCGGGTTCCCCCGTTCGCCCGTCCGGCCCCGGGCGACAACTATACCACCGGGAACGACCTCGGCCCAGGCCCGAGAGCAGCGTTTGCTTACCCGGTAACGGCAGCGGAGGGTATACTGACGGTGAAATGCCGGAGAACGCGGGAGGGCGGTATGCGGCGTACGGTCCGGTCATACGAGTGGGAACGGGTAACTGCGGCGGCCGTGGCCGCGGCCCTGGTCCTGGGGTGTGCCGCCCATCGGGTCAGGTTCACTTCCGAGCCGGACGGCGTGGCGGTCAGGGTAGCCGGGGAGGAATATCGGACGCCGTGTCTGGTGACCGTTCCCGACGGTGTCGAGGAAGTGGGGATCGTGAGCCCGGCGGGCGAGCTGGTAACGGTCGAAATCCCCGCGCCCGGCACGGTCTGGGACCGGACCGGATCGATGGTGGGGAAAGGCTGCGCCTACGTTTTATACGGGATATCCGTGCCCTGCATGGTGGTCGGCGCCGTCGGCGTCGCCTGGTTGAATTCGATGCAGGACGGGACCGGCTGGGAGTACGCTCTCGAGGGGGGGAATGTATATCAGGTGATTATCCTGGGCGGTTCGGCCGTGGCCTACGTGGTGGGGTTGCCGATGTATTCCGCCGCCGAGTACCTGGATGAAGCGTCGGACCTGGAAGACCCGACGGTCCACGTGATCTTCCCGGCGGCGCTTCGGATCCAAGGTAAGACTCCCGCGCCGGGGGAGGATGCCCCTTCGGTCCCGCCTCCCTGACATGGGGCGCGACAGTGCTTGAATCTGGGAAGATCCGAGAAGGTGAAACCAGGGGAAAAAGCGACGAGAAAGTGAGTGCCCCGACCCTGGGCCCGGAGAAATCTCCTCTTCAGGCTGGTCCGCACCCGCAAAGCGGGAGTAAAATATATAGAGCGAGGTTTGTCGGTTCAGTTACCCAAGGAGGTTCGGCAATGAACGGCTCGGCCCGAGGCACGTGGCCGGATATGGTCGGGGCCTGTCGTTGCCGGATCGACCAGGCGGCTTCTTAGGTGAG